>JAGUXX010000109.1 GCA_020061585.1 Betaproteobacteria bacterium
CGGCTGGGTGTTCTTCTCGCCGATGATGGTGATCGACTCGGTGCCGGCGATGTTGGAGGTGATCTCGACCGGCACGACCGCGCCGTTCTCGGCGATGTCAGGCGCTTTCACGCTGATGTCGCCCGCCGCGGCACCGGTGCCGCCAACCGCGCTCATCACGCCGCCCAGGTCCTTGTTTTCGAACGCCGCCTTGTTCCAGTCGGACGCGAAAACCGCGCCCGGCTTCAACAGGCCGGCAACCATCGCCACGCTCACCGCGCTGGCAGCGCCAGCGCCCTTCAGTACGTTTCTGCGCAAAATATTCATGCAGTTGTCTCCATTATGAAAATTGATTCAGTTTATGCCCGCTCCGTCCGACTACGCTTTGCAGAACCGAACAGCACGACGACATCCCAACGAGCACTTATTAAAACGCCATTCAATCCTTCGCGGTGCACACTTTGGCCTGATATTTTCGACCTAGTGGAGCCCATTACAAATAGACGATCAGGCGGCTCGAACATTGACATGAAAACAGTGCATTTGTCACCGGAACTTTGCGAAATCACTGCCGCATGCCAACGAATTCGAATCAGTTCAATTGAATTCGCGTGCCGAATGGCGTGGGTGCCTTGCCCTTGACCAGCCAAACCACGGGATAAGCCGGCTCAAGTTCGGGAAACTGGCCTTCGGCATCGGTGAAATAAACCAGCAGATCCGGGTTGAGCTGTTCACGCGCCACCCACTCGAACAGCGGCTGGAAATCCGTGCCGCCGCCGCCGGAGACTTCCGCCGGCAAACTGATCGCCTCCCACATCGCGTAGCGCCAGGGGCCGCCCGCGGCCAGTTTGTCGTCACAGGCATGCAAGGTGATCTCGGCGCGCACCTGCGCCTTGAGCGCATCGATTTCGCTCAGAAATTCGCGCAATTCGTCCTGGGTCACCGAACCGCTGGTATCCAGCGCCACAATGACGTTGACGCTCTGACTATACAGACGCGGCATCATCGCATCGCCGCTATTGCCCGCCGAGCGGCGCGAGGTGCGCTGGAAGCTGTAGTCGTCGCGCGCGGCGTTCATCATGAAGCGCGCCAGCAGCGCTCGCCATGGCAGTTGCGGCGCCAGCAGATTGTCCACCAGGCGCATCATCGACTGGCTCAGCTTGCCAGCTTGCCGCGCCGCCTGAGCGGCGGCGGCCAGGCGACTCTTCCATTGTTCGTCGAGCTGGTTCGGGTCGGTGGGCGGCGGTGGCGGCGACGCGGATTCGCCGGCGGATGGCGCTTCACTGGTTTGCTGTTGCCTGTCGCCCTGACCATCGTCCGTCTGCTGTTGATCCGGCTTGCCGCCGCCGCTTTCGCCTTGCGACGGCTGCGATTTTTCGCCCTGCCCCTGGCCTTGCTCGGCGTCGTTCTGTTCCCGCTGCTCGCCTTCGCCGCCGCCTTCGCTGGGCTCGTTATCGAACAGATGCATATCCTGGGTTTCCTCCGGCGGATCTTCATGCAGCACCGGATAGATCTCCTCCGCCGTCAGGCCGCGATATGCGGCGTTCATCAGCGCATTGTCCGGTCCGCGCATGCGCTCTTCGTCGAGGATCATGTTGACGGCGTAGTCGCAGGCGACATCCCAGCGATGCTTCTGGCGATGGTTGCGACGATTGAAATGCGACAGCGCGCAATGCATCGCCTCATGCGCCAGCACGAACTGGGTCTGTTCCAGCGTCAGGCGGCTGATGTAGTCCGGATTGAAATAAAAATGGCGCGCATCCGTGGCGGTGGTCTTGCACCACTTCGGGTCCGCCGCCTTCAGCGGCAAATGCATCACCAACGCGCCGAGAAACGGCTTTTCCAGTATCAGCCGCGTGCGCGCGGCGGCCAGTTTGGTTTCCAGCCGAGCAAGATCCGAAGACATCGACACATTCACCCTTTCACCCTTCACCCTTCACCCTTCACCCTTCACCCTTCACCCTTCACCCTTCACCCTTCACCGGCTTGAAGTCGTACAACATCAATTCGGCGACGCTGTTCGCCCATTCGACGAACTCCGGCACCATGAACAGCGGATGCCCGACGGCGCGATGCAAGTCGGTGACCAGCATCACGCCCATCTCGCGCTGTGGGTAATTGCGCGCGTATCTCAGGATATTCGACAATTTTTTCACGTCGTCGGCGCTCTCCTTGGCGCGCCGCACCAGCGCCGCCGCCACGCCGTATTGCAGATCGATGCCCTTGGGCACTTCGGATACGCTGCCATCGAGTATGCCGTCGATATCCGGCAGGTTTTCCAGGTTGTCGATGAACGCCTTCAGTTCGACGCCGCAGGACTGCCCGACGCAGGCCTGCAAGGCATCGGACAGCAGATCGGGACGATCGCCGAACTTCTGCAACGCCCGATGCGCATATTCCCAGGACCGCGGGCTGGGGAAGGCCACCGGGTTGTGCGCCACGTCGTAATGGAACAACAGATCCGGGCGAAACCGCAGGAACCCGAGGATGCGCGCGTCGATGCCGCTGTTCAGCGCCCAGTTCACCCAGTCGTCCAGATTGGCTTCAACTTCGTAATGCGTGAAGCGATTTGCCAGCGGCGCCGGCATGGCATAGGTCACGCCGCGATCGCCCTGACGATTGCCGGCGGCGAAGATCGCCCAACCATCAGGGATCACGTATTCGCCAAGACGCCGGTCGAGTATCAACTGATAGGCGGCGGCCGACACCGTCGGCGGCGCGGCGTTGATCTCGTCGAGAAACAGGATGCCGGCCGGCCCGTGGCGACGCGCGTCGGGCAACATCGACGGAATCGACCATTCGACATTGTCGTTGTTGCGAAACGGAATGCCGCGCAGATCGGTCGGCTCCATCTGCGACAGACGCAAGTCGATCAGCGGCACGCCACGCAGCCGGGCGATGCCGGCGATGATCTGCGACTTGCCGACGCCGGGTGGTCCCCACAGCATCACCGGCGTGTGCTGGCCGGCGTTGCAACTGATGAATTCGCGGTCGAGGATGGTTTCGATATGTGAGGGACGCATGATTATTCCAAAGCCTTGATTACAGATTATCCGAGTTTCGTAAAGTCGTCCTGAACGCCGCCGGCCTGCGCCTGCTCAAGGCACGCGGCCACCAGCGCAGCCTGTATCAGAGCCGGATTGACCCGGCTTGGCAACAGGCGCTGGACACGTGTCAACCATTGTGGTTTTTCACAGGCCTGCAGTTCCAGGCGCGCACGGGTTTCCAGACTCAATCGCGGCCACAACAACAGCAGCGGCGCCAGCCAGCGATGATAATCGCTAATAACCGACTGCTCCAGTCGGCTATTGCCAACCTCGCGTACCAGCAGTTCCGGAAAAACGCTCGCGGCCAATTCGCGCGATCGCCATTCATAGGGCAGACGCAGGCCAGCCATGCCTTTGCCAACCCCGTCCTGGCCGCGCAGAAACCATTGCGTCATGGCATGCGGCCGGGCCGCCTGATTCACCAGTCGCGCCAGGAAGTCGCGATGCGCATCGCCGGCATTGCGCGTCAGCGCATCCCGCTCGGCCAATGCCGGGGAAACAAAGCCGGTATAGGTCTGCACGAAGGGATACCACTCGCTGTCGCTTTTCTCGACGCCCTCGATGCCGCCGCGGCGGGTGGCCAGCAGCGCCAGCGGCATGCCGGTCTCGCGATCGAGCAGCCAGAGTTCATAGGTGTCGAACAAGGGAAAAGGCAGAGACGGCCGGGTTTCCAGCGCCGCGATCAGGTCGCCCAGGCCGGCCGGCTGCCCCAACTGCAGGCCGATGCCTTCCCGCCAGACGCCGACCGGCCGCACCCAGCCGTACCCGTCATCGGCGCGCAAATGCCAGGCGAGGCCATCGAAGGTATGCGCGGTGGCCTCGCCAATGTCGACGTAGTGCACCACGCCGCGATAAGGATTGACGCGCCGCAGCGCGTAATAACTCGGGTACACGTCGGGTTCAGGCGGAAAGTTCGTCAACTAGCAAAGCCAGCCGCCGCCGCGCCGCATCAAGCAACTGTTCAAGCAGTTCCTGGCCCGGCCCTTCGAACGCATCGTACTGGTCTTCGATGCGCTCGATGATGTCGCGCACCTGCATCGGGTTGCGCGCCTGACGCAGTTCCTGATTCAGGTCGGTCAACCACTTGTCATGTGCCATGCTTTGCCTCGTCACGTAGTTGCTGCAAACTTCGCCCAGATTCCCCATCGCGTCAATCACGAGCGCGTCAAACATGAACTATTGTTCCCACTGCGGCACCCCGGTGCGCATCGAAGTTCCCGCCGGCGACAATCGGCCGCGCCATGTCTGTCCGGGCTGCGGCGCCATCCACTATCACAACCCGAAGATGGTGGTCGGCTGCATTCCCGAATGGGAGGACAAGATTCTCCTCTGCCGCCGGGCCATCGAGCCGAAATACGGGCTTTGGACGCTGCCCGCCGGCTTCATGGAAAACGGCGAGACCACCGCCGAGGGCGCGGCGCGCGAGACGTTGGAGGAAGCCGGCGCGCGGGTCGATGTGCTGAATCTGTACAGCATGATCAGCCTGCCGGACATCAATCAGGTCTATCTGGTGTTCCGCGCCAAACTGCTGCACCTGGATTTCGCGCCCGGCGAGGAAAGCCTGGAAGCCGGCTTGTTCAGCGAAGCGGAAATTCCCTGGGATCAACTCGCCTTCCGCACCATCGAACGCACCTTGAAGCTGTATTACGCGGATCGCCGCAACGGTGAAGGAGACAACAGGGGTGAAGTCAATTACCCGCTGCACGTCGGCGACATCTTCCACAAACCGCGATGAAATCGCCCGAACTTCTGGCGCCAGCCGGCTCGCAAGCCATGCTGGAAACCGCCCTCGCCTTCGGCGCCGACGCGGTCTATGCCGGCCAGCCGCGCTACAGCCTGCGGGCGCGCAACAACAGCTTTCGCGACGAAATCGCGCTCGGCATTGGCATCGACTACGCGCACCGTCGCGGCAAGAAATTCTATGTGGTCAGCAACATCTTTCCGCACAACGCCAAGCTGAAAACCTATCTCGCCGACATGGCGCCGGTGGTCGCCCTGAAACCGGACGCGCTGATCATGGCCGACCCCGGGCTGATCGACATGATCCGCGACACTTGGCCGGAGCTGCCGGTGCATCTGTCGGTACAGGCGAACACCGTCAACTACGCCGCCGTTCGATTCTGGCGGAAATTCGGCATTTCGCGGGTGATCCTGTCGCGCGAACTGTCGCTCGACCAGGTCGCCGAGATACGCCAGGAATGCCCGGACACCGAACTCGAAGTGTTTGTCCACGGCGCGCTGTGCATCGCCTATTCCGGGCGCTGTCTGCTGTCCGGCTACTTTAATCACCGCGACCCGAACCAGGGCACCTGCACCAATTCCTGCCGCTGGGAATTCAACACCAAGCCCGCCAAGGCCGGCCCCGATGGCGACGTGTTTGTGCTGGAAGAACCGGAAAAACGCGCCGGCAGTTACATGCCGATCGAGGAAGACGAACACGGCACCTACATCCTTAATTCGAAGGATCTGCGCGCCATCGAACATGTGCAACGACTGACCGAAATCGGCGTCGATTCACTGAAGATCGAAGGCCGCACCAAGTCGCCCTATTACGTCGCGCGCACCGTTCAGGCCTACCGCCAGGCGATCGACGACGCGATCGCCGGCCGGCCGCTCGACCCGACCTTGTTGCGCGAACTGGATGGATTGGCGAATCGCGGCTATACCGGCGGTTTCTTCGAACGCCACCCGGATCGCGAATATCAGAACTACCTGCGCGGCCATTCCGAATCCGACCGCAGCCTGTATGTCGGCGATGTGCTGACCTACGACGCCGATGGCATGGCGGAAATCGAAGTCAAGAACAAGTTCAGCGTCGGCGACCGCATCGAACTGATCCACCCGCGAGGCAATCTGGAACTGACGATAGCGGCCATGCGCGACCAACACGGCGCCAGCGTCAATGTCGCCCCCGGCAACGGCCACCAGATGCGCATCCCGTTGCCCGCGGGTTACGAGGGCGCCTTCATCGCGCGGTTCGTGACGCCCGAGGCGTTAACAGGAACACAGAACGCCCCACTGTAGGGTGCGCCGTGCGCACCATCTAGTGTGGTGCCGCACGCTTGCCGGTACATATAAAACGGATGGATTTTCCCGTCAGGCTAGGCGCGAGTCCGCAGCCGTATGGGGTATACGGCAAGGGCTCGCAACAACGCATGGCGGAAAAAGCCGCCGTTTTATGGGCCGGATAGCGTGCAGCACCACACTAGCCACAAGCGGTGCGCACGGCGCACCCTACCGTGTTTCTTTGGTTTCCAGCTTCACGCCGGGCGGTGATCATCCTGCTCGAATTCAGCGTTCACGGCCGGCACTTTGTACGACTCACTGGCCCAGGCGCCCAGATCGATCATCTTGCAGCGCTGGCCGCAAAATGGCCGAAACGCGTTTTCCGGTCGCCATTCCACATCCTTGCCACAGGTCGGGCAGACCACTATGGTGAATTTTTCCGCCATCGTATTTTCCCGCGCAAGCAATGCAAAGGGCGGCCCGCGCCGCCCTTGCGGTGAATCTGAAAATCAGACCGAGAAGGAAGAACCGCAGCCGCAGGTCGACGTGGCGTTGGGATTCTTGATCACGAACTGCGCGCCTTCCAGGCCTTCGGTGTAATCCACTTCAGCGCCCATCATGTATTGCATGCTCATCGGATCGACCAGCAGCGTGACGCCGTTCTTCTCCATGATCATGTCGTCTTCGTTGGTCACTTCATCGAAGGTGAAACCGTACTGGAAACCGGAGCAGCCGCCGCCAGTCACGAATACGCGCAATTTCAGTTCCGGGTTGCCTTCTTCCTCGATCAACGCCTTGACCTTGTTGGCGGCGCTGTCGGTAAAGTTGAAGGGGCTCATTTCGGTAGCGGCATTCATCAGTATTCCTTTCAATTGAATTCGGTATGCAAGGCATTATTGGCGTCGAACGGGACACCGTCAACCACGCCGTAGGTGGGGATACGCTTTAAAAAATCAAGGCATTACCGGAATCTGGGTCAGCGCCAGGGTTTCCGGCTGGTCGAACATGATATTCATGTTCTGCACCGCCTGACCGGCCGCGCCCTTGACCAGATTATCGATCACCGACAGCACCACCACCGTGGTGTCGCCAGCCAGGCTACCTTGCGGCCGATGCACGGCGATCCGACAAATATTCGAGGCGCGCACCGAACGGGTTTCCGGATGCGATTTGGCCGGCATCACGTCGACGAAAGATTCGTTGGCGTAGCGTGCCTCGAACAAGGCCTGCAAATCGACCTCCTGGGTCAGCCGGGCATACAGCGTCGCCTGGATGCCGCGAATCAACGGCGTCAGGTGCGGCACGAAGGTCAGGCCGACCTCCCGGCCGGCCATGCGCGCAACACCCTGGCGAATCTCCGGCAGATGCCGATGTCCGGGCACCGCGTAGGCCTTGAACGAATCCGACGCCTCGGCGAACAGCGCGCCGATCTCGGCCTTGCGACCGGCGCCGGACACACCGGATTTGCAGTCGGCCACCATCCAGCTGGTGTCGATCACGCCGGCTTCCACCAAGGGCAGAAAGCCGAGTTGCACCGCCGTCGGGTAACAGCCCGGATTGGCGATCAGCCGCGCGCCCTTGATCAGCTGGCGATTGATTTCCGGCAAGCCGTACACCGCCTCGGCCACCAGATCCGGGCAGGCGTGCTCCAAGCCGTACCATTTCGACCATTCCGCGACATCCTGGATACGGAAGTCGGCCGCCAGGTCGATGACCTTCACACCGGCGTCGAGCAATTCGCGCGTCTGTTGCATCGCCACGCCGTTGGGGGTGGCGAAGAACACCACATCGCAGGATTTCAGCGGCGCCTCGTCCGGCGTCGAAAACGCCAGCGCAACCCGACCGCGCAGCGATGGGAACATTTCCGCCACCGGCATGCCGGCTTCCTTGCGCGAAGTGATGGCGGTCAATTCGACATTCGGATGCTGCGCCAGCAACCGGAGCAACTCGACACCGGTATAACCGGTCCCCCCCACAATACCTACCTTGATCATGCAATTTCTCCTTGAAGAAAACAAAAAGCCGCCTGAAAAGGCGGCTTTCTGAACACCAGAACCATGAATCAGCGCTTGGAGAACTGCTTGCGCCGACGGGCCTTGTGGAAGCCGACTTTCTTGCGCTCAACTTCACGTGCATCGCGGGTCACGAAACCGGCTTTTTTCAGCTCGCTCTTCAGACCTGCGTCGTATTCGATCAGCGCGCGGGTAATGCCATGACGAACCGCGCCGGCCTGGCCGGTTTCACCGCCGCCGTTGACGTTCACCATGATATCGAAGTTGGCGACACGTTCGGTCAGCACCAGCGGCTGACGCACGATCATGCGACCGGTTTCACGCGAAAAGTATTGATCAACCGGCTTGCCGTTGACGACGATGTTGCCGGAACCCGCTTTGATGAACACGCGCGCCACGGAGCTTTTGCGACGGCCGGTGCCGTAGTAGTAATTACCGATCATGGTCGGGTTCCTCAGATTTCCAGAGTTTGCGGTTGCTGCGCGGCATGCGGATGTTCGCCGCCGGCGTAGACCTTGAGTTTCTTGATCATGGCGTAGCCCAGCGGGCCCTTGGGCAGCATGCCTTTGACCGCCTTCTCGAGCGCGCGACCGGGGAAACGGTCCTGCATCTTGGAGAAGTTGGTTTCATTGATGCCGCCGGGATAACCGGTGTGGCGATAATATTTCTTGCCTTCCGCCTTGTTGCCGGTGACGCGGATCTTGTCGACGTTGACCACGACGATGTAATCACCGGTATCCACATGCGGAGTAAAGATGGCTTTGTGCTTGCCACGCAGACGGCGGGCAATCTCGGAGGCCATACGGCCCAGCACTTTGTCGGTGCCGTCCACCAGGTACCAGCCGTGCTGGACCTCGTGGGGCTTGGCGGAGAAGGTTTTCATGTTGCGATCCAAAAGGGGACTACAGAAAAGCCGTGGATTCTATGATCGTCCGCGAACGCTGTCAAACAGACAAACACGCCTGCCTGTAATCAGCCGTCAACACCCACCATCGGGCCTTGATCCTCGGCGTACTTATGCATGAATCCCATGATGTCCGGCACGATGGACAGAAAGATGTCGGTCAACTCGGGATCGAAATGTTCGCCGCGCTGCGCGTTGATCCAGGCCAGTGACGCTTCGACGCTCCAGGCTTCCTTGTACGGCCGTTTGTTGGTCAGCGCGTCGAACACATCGGCCAACGCCACGATCCGGCCGAACAGCGGAATCTGTTCGCCCTTGAGTCCGTTCGGATAGCCTTCGCCGTTCCATTTTTCGTGGTGCGTCAGGGCGATGCTGCGCGAGCTTTGAAACAGGGGATGCGCGTAATCGCCGATGATGGCGGCGCCGAATTCGCAATGCCGCCGCATCAATGTCCATTCCTCGGGCGTCAGCTTGGCCGGCTTGATCAGGATCGAGTCGGGAATGCCGATCTTGCCGACATCATGCATCGGCGCGGCATTCAGCAGCAGCGCCGCCTCATCGCGGCTCAAGCCGGCGGCCAGGCCGATGCTGTAGGCGTAGTGGCTCATGCGGATGACATGCAGGCCGGTTTCGTTGTCGCGGTATTCCGAGGCGCGGCCGAGGCGATGGATGACCTGCAAGCGGGTTTGCTCCAGTTCCACGGTGCGCTCCTGGACTTGCGACTCCAGACCGCGATTCTGGTCGTACAAGGCAAGATGAGTCTTGATCCGATGCCTGACGATGGGCGGGCTGACCGGCTTGGTGATGTAATCGACGCAGCCGACGGCGAAACCGCGACTCTCGTCTTCCACCTCGCCCATCGCGGTCACGAAGATCAACGGAATCTTGCGGCTGGCATGGTCGGCCTTGAGCTCCCGGCACACCTCGAAGCCGTCCATGCCCGGCATCATGACGTCGAGCAGAATCAGATCCGGCGGCATTTTCTTCACCAGATTCAGCGCCGACGGACCGTTGGTGGCGGCGCGCACGCGGTAGTCGTCCTTGAGTATGCCGGTCAGGATATCGATGTTCTCCGGCACATCGTCCACCACCAGGATGGTCGGCTTGTTCTGCTTGTCACTCATGGTCCCTACCCCTCGTTGGATTATTCATCGCAGCCGCGCCGACAGGCCGTCCAGGCAGGCCGCCGCCGCATCGAAATCATACCGTCCCAGCGCGCTTTCCAGTTCTTCCCAAGCCGGATCATCAGCGGCGCCGGAGGCTGCGCGCGCCAGGCGGACATCGTCCAGCGCGGCGGTATCGCTATCCTCGACGCCGCGCCGCAAGGTGTCGAACCGCTCGACGAAATCGGCGGCGACGGCGCGTGGCGACGGAACAGCCGCTGAAGCGGTGTCCGGCAACGCGGCGAACAACCCATCCAAGCCGGCGAACAATTCTTCCGTGCGCCGACGCGCCTGTTGCAGCGCCGTGTCGACGTCATCGTCACGATGTCGATCGATGGCGACTTCGATTTCCGCCACCGCTTCATACAGCGCCCGCGCCGAAACATTGCCGCTGACGCCCTTCAAGGCATGCGCCGCGTCACGCGCCGCCTGGTGCTCGCCACGGCGCCAGGCGCTATCGATGGCGCTCAGGTCATCGGCATGATGGACGCGAAATTTGCGCAACAAGCGCAGATACAAGCCTCGATCGCCGCCCGTCCGAGCCAGACCGCCGGGAATATCCAGACCGCTCACCCCCGCCAGCGGATCGTCATCCCCCGTCGAAACACTCGCCGATATTTCCTCGCCCGCGGCGCTTTGGCCGGCGTCGGGCAGCCAGCGCCGGAGGGTGGCGAACAGCGCCTCGACATCGATCGGTTTGGCGACAAAATCGTTCATCCCGGCCTGGATACACTCGGCGCGATCCTTAGGCAACACGCTGGCGGTCATCGCGATGATCGGCAATCCGGCATAGCGCGGATCGGCGCGCAACCGGCGCGTCGCGTCCAGACCGTCCAGCACCGGCATCTGCACATCCATCAGCACCAGCGCGTAATCGCCGGTCTGTAGGCGCTCCAGCGCCTCCTGGCCGTTGTTGGCGATATCGACCAGGAACCCGGCCTGTTGCAGCAACTCGCTGGCCACTTCCTGATTGATTTCGTTGTCTTCCGCCAGCAGCACACGGATGCCGGTAAACCTTGCCGCAACGGCCGCGCGCGACTTGCGGAAATAGGCGGCGGTGCGATTCGCGCCTTCGGCGAACGCGGCGATCAACGCATCGAACAGGGTCGAAGGGTTGATCGGTTTCAACAGAAAGCCGTCCAGCTCGACATCCCGCGCCTGTTCCAGAACATCCTCGCGGCCATGCGCGGTCATCAGCACCACCTTGGGCAGCGGCCGCAGCAAAGCGTCGGACTGAATCAGGCGGGCGGTTTCAATGCCATCCAGGCCAGGCATCTTCCAATCCAGCAGTACCGCGTCATACGGCGCGCCACGATCGATAGCCAAGCGAATTTCGGTCAGCGCCTGGGCGCCGCTGAGCGCCGTTGCGGCCTGAAAATGCAGCGACTGCAACAGCTCGCGCAGGATTTCGCGGGCGCTGGCATTGTCGTCGACCACCAACACCCGCTTGCCGGTCGGATCGACCCGCGGACTCGGGTTCGATGCCGACGCGCCTTGGTCGTACCCCAGCTCGACGCTGAAGGTGAACTGGCTGCCGACGCCCGGCGCGCTTTCGACCTGAATCGAGCCTCCCATCAACTCGACCAGGCGCTTGCAGATCGCCAAGCCCAGCCCGGTGCCGCCGAACTGACGCGTGGTCGACGAATCGGCCTGCTCGAACGGCTGAAACAAGCGCGCCTGTTGTTCCAGGCTGAGGCCGATACCGGTATCGCGCACGCCGAACGCCAGGACCAGCCGCGCGCCCGCCTCGCTGACTCGCCGCACGTCGACCACGATTTCGCCGGCGGGCGTGAATTTGATCGCATTGCTGACCAGATTCAGCAGCACCTGACCCAGGCGCAGCGGGTCGCCCAACAACACGCCATTCAAGCCGGGCTGCATCTTGAACAGCAGTTCCAGGCCTTTCTCGTGCGCCCGCTGACCCAGCAGACTGGCGAGGTTGTCGAACACATCGCCAAGCTGGAAGCGGACCGCTTCGATGCTCAATTTGTCCGCCTCGATCTTGGAAAAATCCAGCACGTCGTTGACGATACGCAGCAAGGCGCGCGCCGCCGCGTCGATTTTGTTCAGATAATTGCGCTGCCGACCGTCCAGCTCGGTGGCCAGCGCCAGATGCGTCATGCCGATGATGGCATTCATCGGCGTGCGGATCTCATGGCTCATGTTGGCCAGAAATGCGCTCTTGGCCTGGTTGGCGCGGTGTCGCTCGGTGACGTCGAACAACACCCCCAGCATGCCGGCCGGGGTGCCGTCGGCCAACTGGAAAGCGGTGATCATGTAGATCACCCGATGCTTCGAGGTATCGGCGTAGACGATATCGATTTCCCGCTGCGCGCGTCCGTGGCTGGCGATGATCCGCTCATCCTCGATCTGAAACGCCTGGCGTTCCGCCAATGGCAGATATTCCAGGTCGAGCACCCGCTTGCCGATGAAATCTTCGCGCCGCACCCCGAACGCCGTCTCGTAGGCCTGATTGCAGCCAGTGAAGCGGGTGTCCTCGCCCTTGACGAAAATCGGATACGGCAAGGTCTCGAACAGCGCCGTCAGGACCGCCGTGCGGTGCGCGACGCGCTCTTCCAGCGCCAGATTCAGTTGCCGCAGCGCCACCGTCTGCCGGTTCAACTCGGCTTCGCGCTCGGTCAACCGATTCGCCATGCGGTTGAACGCATCGGTCAACTGGCGGACCTCGCTCGGGCCGCGTACCGCCACCCGCGCGCCGCTATCGCCTTCCGCCAGCGCGCTGGC
>JAGUXX010000070.1 GCA_020061585.1 Betaproteobacteria bacterium
CCCTTGCCGTATACCCCATACGGCGGCGGGTCCGCGCCTAGCCTGGCGGAAAAATCCATCCGTTTTATATGTACCGGCAAGCGTGCAGCACCACACTAGCGCCAACACCACGCCCGCCACTTCAACCAGCGCGAGATCAAGCTTGCGTGCTTCATTCGCCCTGGGTGACGCCAGCGTCAGCTTGTTTGGCGCGTTGTAAACCAAACCCGCATCGGACAGGCTCAAGCCATGTTTGACTACATTGGCAGCGTCTTTGTCCGCATCGAATTCAATCCTCATGGGTTTATTGTATTGGCATTTATCATATGACAATACATGAATAGATGATTTGACATGTCGGGATTGCCTCACACGAATGCTTGCACCCGGAGATGCCTGTCACCTGCATCTGCGGCTATTGCGATTGCGCGCATGGCTTTCTGGGCATACGGTTTGCCGTCCCGATTCCCGAACTGGACGCCATGCCCGCCACCGTCGCTTGCGCGTTGTCGCGCTGCACAGCCTATGACCGCCGCCAACCCGAGCGCACGCTGCTCTACCGCACTGTGCAGGCGCATCTGGAGGAGACCTGGCTGGCGCTTCATGATGCAGGAAGGCCTCGGCATGGTGGGCTGGATGGCCATGCGCAGAAAAACGGCCGGCGCTTGAGCCAGTCAGTTCCGCAAGCAAAGTTCGGGGGCTACGACTCCCTTTTTTGCGTCATTTCCTGCAATACGCAACAGTCCCGGATTCCTTTCCATCCGAGCTGTGCTGACCGAGTCAATCGGGTCGATCCAGCCACTTCTGCATGAACCGGGCTTCGCCCAGCGCCGGGTCTAGCCGGTAATCGTCGAAGCCGAGATTTTCGTAAAGCCTGCGGGCGCTGGCGTTGCCGTGCAGGACTTCCAGCGTCAGCTTGCAGGCGCCGCGCGTGCGGGCGATGGCTTCGATTTCGGCAAACATGGCCTTGGCGATGCCTTGTCCGCGATGGCTGCTCGATACGATGACGTCGTGGATGTTGATCAGCGGTTTGCAGGCAAAGGTGGAGAAACCTTCAATGGCGTTGATCAGGCCGACGGGATGGTCATCGTCGAATGCCAGCACGCTGAACATGAATGGTCGCTCCGCCAGCGCACTGACCAGATGGCTGCGGACATAGACTGACAGCGGCGCGCCACCGCCCGCCGGGTCGCGTGCGTAGTGGTCGAGTAGTTCGATCAGGGCTTCGGCGTGGGCGGGGAGGCTGTAATCAGCGTGGCAGATATTTAGCATGGTCAAGGGCGGGCGAGTTTGGTCAGCAGCGCTTTGAGCAGGGTCCAGCAATGCGCCACCGAGTTGATTTCCACCGCTTCGCCGGGGGCGTGGGCGCCTCGAATATCAGGGCCGAAGGAGAGCATGTCGATGCCCGGATGGCTGGCGGCGAGCAGGCCGCATTCAAGGCCGGCGTGGATGACTTGCAGACCGGGTTCGCCGCCGAATGCATCGACGTGAACCCGTCGGGCCAACGCCAGCAAAGGTGAGTCCGGGTTGGGTTTCCATCCCGGATAGGGGCCGCGTTTGCCAGCCTGGAAGCCTTGGGCAAGCGCCAGGTTGATGATCTGATCGGCCAGCGCATGGCCGGCCTGATCGACCAGAGAACGCACCATGAACACGGCTTGGCAGCGATCTCCTGCCAGCGTCATCACGCCCAGGTTCAGCGAGGATTCCACGACGCCGGGGAAGTCATCACTCCAGGTCGTGACGCCCTGCGGGGCGGCGAGCAGGAAGTTCAGCAGGGCGGCTTGATCGGGGCGGGTCAACACTTGAAATTCGCTCTGCTCGACGGCTTGCCAGACGAGATTGACGCCAACATCCACGCCGGCCAGTGATTCGCGCCAGACAGCCAGGCTGGCATCCAGCAGCGAGGTCGGGTCTGCCGTCGCCGGCAAGGCCACGGTTGCCTGCGCTTCACGCGGAATCGCGTTGCGGGCGGTGCCGCCAGCCAGGTCCACCAGACGGGCGTCCATTTGCTTCGCCAATACGCCCAGGCAGTCGAGCAGCAGGCGCAGCGCGTGGCCGCGACCGCGATGGATGTCGATGCCGGAATGGCCGCCGACCAGCCTATCCACCTGAATTTGCCAGCCGACAAAGCCGGGCGGCGGCGCTTCGCGCTGGACCGTCCGACCGGTTTCCACATCCATGCCGCCGGCGCAGCCCAGGTAGAACTGGCCCCATTCTTCGGTATCCAGATTGATCAGCCGTTTACCGGACAGGCTGCCGGGTGCCAGCGCCCGAGCGCCGCCCATGCCGGCCTCCTCATCGACGGTGAGTAGCACTTCCAGCGCCGGATGCACCAGATCGGGCGCTTCCAATGCGGCCAGTGCCAGCGCCACGCCGATGCCGTTGTCGGCGCCCAGCGTGGTGTCCGGCGTGCGCAGCCAGCCGTCTTCCAGCAGCGGGCGGATGGGGTCGCGCTGGAAGTCGTGGTCTGTGCCGCTGTTCTTCTGGCAAACCATGTCCAGATGGCCTTGCAGGATGACGCCGGGCGCGGCTTCACAGCCGGGGCTGGCGGGTTTGCCGAGGATCAGGTTGCCGACGCCGTCCACCCGGGCTGACAAACCGTGCTGCTGCGCCCAGGCCAGCAGGTTTTCACGCAGGGCGGCCTCCTGTTTGGAGGGCCGGGGGATGGCGCAAAGCCGATCGAAGTGCGCCCAGACCGGGCGGGGCTCAAGGCTGGAGATGAATGTTGGGTCCATGTTGATCAGTGCATCGTGCTGATTTGAGAAATGATCCCGCATGTAAACGGGCGTTGTTCTTGATGACGCGCCGACCGCTACTCAGACATGCAGGTCATCCATGTCGCAACCGAGCGCGCCGGCCAGCTTGCCGAGCAGAGCAGCCGATAGTTTCGTCTTGCCATGTTCGATCATCGACAACATCTGGCGCGTTACGCCGCAAGTCTCGGCCAGCGCCTGCAAGCTCAGACCACGATAGTCGCGCCAGACCCGCAGCGGCGATTCACCGGACAGCAGGCGGTCTGCGAATTCGGCGGGAATGGTTTCGCTTTCGAGCAGATTTCGCTTTCGTGATGTCCTGTACCACTTCCATTCCGCCACCGGTACCACGGCGTATGACGACACGCCGCTCAATCGGAAGATTTGCGCGCCAATCCCCAACCCGCAAACGTCAGGCCGCTTCGGGCCGAGAGACATCGTGTAGATGTGGAAGACGGCAGAATCGTGTTCGAGCGAATGATCGTGGCGGCTACGGTGCCTGGAACATCGCCTGGGTTTTGGCCAATTCCGCTTCGCCATTGGCACCGCCGCCTTCGCCATGCGCATCAAGGTTGTCTTGGCGATCGCCAGGTTGCGCTCGAAGGCGGCAGGCATCTGGGTTTGAAAGCAGGCATAGATCGCTACCGGTCGGCCTGGGTCTGACCATCGGCGACGAGCATCGCGCAATACAGGTCGAAGTCGCGGCGGGGCTGGATGCCCAGGGATTTCAGTAGTTCGAAATTGAAGGTGTTGATGCCGCCGAATTTCGGTCCCCAGGCGGTGGCGAGTGAGACAAGGGTGGGGCGAGAGGGCATGGCGGCATTCCCGATTGGTGATTTTTCCATTTCGGGAGTTTAGCCGAGGCGGTGACCTAGCCCAGGAGCGGGCTTGAACGCATTGCCACACCGGGTCCGGCGCGCCTTGGTGCGGCGGCGCGTCGGCACGGTGGAGTTCAGGCCGTTGCGGAGAGGCTGTTGAGCAATGTGCCGGCGCTATCGCTTTCGTCGGTGGCGTAGGCGCGCATCAGATCCAGAATCCGCCGCATGACGGCGGCGTCGTTGTCGCTGCTCTGGCTCTGCGTGCTCGCCGCCGTGGTGCTGGTCGAGCTTGAACTGGAACTGCTCGTCCCGCCCTGTTCGGCCTGATAGGCCATGGCTTCCTCGTAGGTGACCTTGCCGTCGCCGTCGGCGTCGGCGGCTTCGAAGTTGCTGGCGATATTGCTCATCAGCTCGGCGAGTATCGAGTCGGAGGTGGTTTCGGCGATGCCGCTCATCTCCTCCTGGGTCAAGCCCTGGTCGCCCCCTTGCGGCGGTGGCGGGGGCGGCTTGCCCTGCATTCCGCTCATGCCGTCCATGCCCGAAGTCCGCATGACGTTGTACTGGCTGTCCAGTTCCTCGCTCAGTTTCCGCAGTCCGGAGGTCATTTCCTCCTTGGTGACCTTGCCGTCCGAGTCGCTGTCCAGAGTGCTGAACACGTCGTCGACGCTGGTGCCGGCGGAGGCTTTGCCGGAGTCGATCTGCTCGAAGGCGCTGACCAGGTCGCTCTTTTCCAGATATCCCTTGTTGCCGGTGTCCAGCTTGCTGAACAGGTTTTCTACCGCCTGGGCCGGGTCGGGCCGATTTGCCCGTTGGCCGCCGATGCCTTGGTAGGACGTGATATAGCTGTTTGCACTGCCGATGCTGCTGATAGACATGGAAATCTCCTTTCGTGGCTGTCGGTCTGGACTGTGTGGCGGCGGCACCCGCAGCCGCTGCCCTGGTTCAGCGTGGTGCCGGTCGCGGCGCGAGCTGGCCGGGCAGGTCGGCATGCGGGCGGGCTGGCGGACGCGTTGTGCCAGCGTCCAGTTGCTGTCGCTGTTCGGGTGTCAGCAAGGTGTAAAGCTGATGATCGGTGCGGACTTGCATGTATTTGATCTGGGCCATGGCGATGCCGGCGGCTTCGACCAGCGCATGTGCTCTGGCGTCGTCGAAATCGGCTGACAGTGCCATCGCGCGCAGTTCCTTCTCGGCCTTGTCGATGACTTTCTTGCGCTCGCGCATGCCGTGCGCCTGCCCGTTGAACAGGTCGAAAACGGCATCCTGCTGGGCTTCGCTCAGTGTCAGTCCGCGCAAAAAGGCCGGCATCGGCGGCTGGCCGGCATGGCCGAACAGGGGCGGCGGGCAAGCTTCCGGTCCGGGTGGCATGCCATGCGCCGATGCCAGGGTGGGCAGCACCAATGCGCCGATAAGAATGAAGTGCTTGAATGCAAGGGATGGACGTTTCATGGGTGTTCCTGTTGAACAGTGGCCGCGCCGGGCACGAATGCCGAAGGATTTCGGGCTTCGCCGACGCGCCTTGGCATGTTCTTCGGGGCGCGGGTTAATTACCGTTAAGGCGTATGTAAAGCTGGGTAAATCCGCGATTTACGGCGAGCGGGGGGCGATGCGTGCCGCTAACATCGGCGGGGTGAACAACTGAACAACATGAGCATGCACAAGCTATTGCTGGTGGACGACGATGTGGAACTGGCCGGGATGCTGCGCGAATACCTGGAGCAGGATGGCTTTGACGTCACCCTGGCGCACGATGGCGACCGCGGGGTGCTGGAGGCGCTCTCCGGCCGATATGAGCTGGTGATACTGGATGTGATGATGCCGGGTCAGAACGGCGTCGAAGTGCTGGCGCGCATCCGTGCCGGCGGCGAATTGCCGGTCATCATGCTGACCGCAAAGGGCGACGATGTGGATCGCATCATCGGTCTGGAGATGGGCGCCGACGACTACGTGCCGAAACCCTGCACGCCGCGTGAACTGGCGGCGCGGGTGCGCTCGGTGCTGCGCCGGTTTCAGGCGCGCGAGCTCGACGCGGCGCAGGTCGGGCCGGTCGTGACCGGCGATCTCAAGCTCTGGCCGGAACGGCGCCTGGCGGAGTGGCACAACGTGCCGCTCGATCTGACCAGCTCGGAGTTCAATCTGCTGCTGATGCTGGCCCGCAACGCCGGCAAGCCGGTAGCGAAACACGAGTTGTCGATGCAGGCGCTGGGGCGGCCGCTGGCGCGTTTCGACCGCAGCATCGATGTGCACATGAGCAGCATCCGGCAAAAGCTCGGACCGCGCCCCGATGGTCAGGCATGGATACACACGGTGCGCGGCTTCGGTTATCAGCTCACCCGGGAGTAGCCGCGATGGGGCGCTTGTTCTGGAAATTTCTGTTCGCTTTCTGGCTCACGCTGATCGCGGCGGGCTTCGGTGTCGGCGTGGTGGTGTGGCTGCACAAGCCGGACGAATCATTCGGCACGCTGCGGCACATGGGCGATCCGCGCGCCGCGTTGATGTTGCGGGCCGCCGCCAGCACGCTGCGGCATGGCGGTCTGGACGGCCTGAAGGCATTCGTCGAGGATCAGGCGCGACGCGATCCGCCGCCGATCTATGTCGTCAATGCGCGCGGCGAGGAGCTATTGGGGCGCTCGCCGACGCCGGATGATATCGAGGCGGCTCGACTGCTGGCCCGGTCCGGCGCGGAGCGGGCGCCGGCAATGGAAGTCGAGTTGGTGGCGGGACAAAGCGTGCTGTTGTTTGTGCCGACTACCGCGCAGCGGCATCCCGGCCCGCCGCCGGGGGTGCCACCTGGACTGCCGCCGCCGCCCTGGGTGCCGATCATCGCCGCGCTGATCGCCAGTCTGATATTCAGCGCGTCGTTGGCCTGGTATGTCGTCAAGCCGATCCGTCGCTTGCGCCAGGCGTTCCGCGCCGTCGCCGAGGGACGTCTGGAAACGCGCATCCAGGCCAGCATGGGCGGCCGGCGCGACGAGCTGGCCGATCTGGGGCAGGGTTTCGATGCCATGACCCGGCAACTGGAACGCCTGATCGGCGCCCAGCGCAGGTTGTTTCATGATGTCTCGCACGAATTGCGCTCGCCGCTCGCGCGACTGCACGCCGCCATCGGCCTGGTCCGGCAGCAGCCGGCGCGGCTGGAGGAAACCCTGGACCGGCTGGAGCGGGAAGCCGGCCGGCTCGACGAACTGGTCGGCGAGGTGCTCACGCTGGCTCGCATCGAGTCGGGCATGAATGGCGTGGAACCGGAAGAATTCGATATCTCCGACCTGCTCGAAGGCATTGTCGACGATGCGCGCTTCGAGGCGGAAAGCCGCGACTGTCGAGTCGAGTTCCAAGGCATTGGACCGGTTCGCTTGCGCGGTCGCGCCGAGATGCTGGGACGCGCGCTGGAAAACGTGATCCGCAACAGCGTGCAGCATTCGCCCGAGGGGCGGACGGTCACGGTGACCAGCCGTCTGGATGCGACTGGCAAGTCGCTGAAAATCGCCGTGTCGGATCAGGGCGGCGGCGTGCCGGAGATCGATCTCGCCGCGATTTTCGAGCCGTTCTATCGCGGTCGGCATGCTTCGGGCCGGACTGGCTACGGGCTCGGTCTGGCCATCGCCCAACGCGCCGTGGCGGCGCACGGCGGCGTGATTCGGGCGAGCAATCGGTCGCAAGGCGGGTTGTGCGTGGAGATTGCGCTGCCGATCGCTGTTTGAGACGGCAAGTCGGGGGGTGAACGAACTGATAGGCCGATGTCTGGCTGATATTTGATGCCTGCATGAAATTTCAATCTATAGCTCTGGAATGCTGGCAGTGTCATAGCGCTTCGGGTTAAATCTGCTCGGTAAACACTTTTGCGTAACAGGGAGTACTGTCAGTCATGATTGCTTTGAATACGACCAAGAATCTTGCGCGTTGCATGCTGCTTTGTGGCGTCTTTTTGGTGGGCGGGTGCGCGACCGAGCAGTCACGCACGCTGGAGGTGGCCAAGGTCGCTTCCGCTGGAACCCGCTATGACGGGACGCGTAGTCAGATTGCCGTGGGCAAATTCGATAACCGTTCCAGTTTCATGAGCGGCATCTTTTCGGATGGTGTGGATCGCCTCGGCAGTCAGGCCAAGACGATACTGATCACGCATCTACAGCAGACCGGCCGCTTCAATGTGCTGGACCGCGACAACATATCCGAGATCAAACAGGAGGCGGCCTATGCCAGGGCCAGTCAGAACATCAAGGGCGCTTCCTTTGTCATCACCGGTGATGTCACCGAATTCGGCCGCAAGGAAACCGGCGACAAGCAGTTGTTCGGCCTGCTAGGGCGGGGCAAATCGCAGGTTGCCTACGCCAAGGTCAACCTTAACGTCCTCAACGTGCAGACCTCGGAAGTGGTCTTCTCGGTGCAGGGCGCCGGCGAGTACAGTCTTGGCAGCCGGGAGATCATCGGCTTTGGCGGTACGTCGAGCTATGACTCGACCCTGAATGGCAAGGTGCTTGATCTGGCCATGCGTGAGGCGGTCAACAATCTGGTCAACGGCATCCAGTCCGGCGCCTGGCAGCCCGGGCAATGACGAGTTGAGTGGATATCCAGCATGACAAATATTTCGCGCGTTCGTATTGGGGTCGGTATTGCTTTAGCAGGTGCTCTGCTTGTGTCCGGCTGTGCTTCCAAACCGCAGACGCTGTTCTACTGGGGCGATTATCAACGGCAGGTCTACGGGCATTTCACCAAGGACATAGGGCCCGATGAACAGATCACCAAACTTGAGGCCGGGCTCGAAAAGGCGCGCGCCAGTGGTCAATCCGTAGCGCCGGGCTACCACGCGCATCTGGGTATTCTTTACGCTCAGACCGAGCGAGCGGATCAAATGAGAAAGTACTTCGAGGCGGAAAAGTCGCTCTACCCTGAAAGCGCGGCGTATGTCGATTTCCTGTTGCGCAAGTTCAAACAAGACAATAAAGGGCAGGTAAATGCGATTTGATTTTTTCAATACACGTTTTGCGCGGGCGAGTTTCCCGATCGTGCTGGCGAGCGCCTTCGTCTCGGGTTGCGCCACGCAAGACAAGCCGTACGACTATGCGGCCTTCAAGCAAAGCCGTCCCGCCTCGATTCTGGTTCTGCCGCCGCTTAACGACTCGCCCGACGTGAACGCCACCTACAGCATGTTGTCCCAGGTCTCCTTTCCATTGGCCGAGTCGGGTTATTACGTCTTTCCGGTAACGCTGGTGGATGAAACCTTTCGCCAGAACGGACTGAGCAATCCCGCTGAAATGCACGACGTGAAACTGCAAAAACTGCGGGAAATCTATGGGGCCGATTCGGCGCTGTACATCAACATCAAGCAGTACGGCACCAGTTACACCGTCATTGCAAGTGAAAGCCGGGTGACCGCGGAAGCTCGGCTGATTGATTTGCGCACGGAACAGGTGTTATGGACCGGGTCGGCCACCGCTTCCAGCGCCGAAGGTCGCAATTCAAGCGGTGGCCTGGTCGGCATGCTGGTGCAAGCCGTCGTCAGTCAGATCATCGAGAGTTCGACGAACCAGTCGCATGCGATAGCCGGCGTGACCAGTCAGCGTTTGCTGTCCGCCGGCATGCCGAACGGCATCCTGTACGGGCCTCGTTCGCCGAAATACAAGGCGGATGGCAACTGAAGGCTCCGAGGAGTCTGTCACCGCTGGCTTCATGGCGGCAATAGATCGCAAGACCGGCGGGCCGCGCAAGCGGACGCGGAGCCGGCTCAGCTACGCCGATGAACTGGCGCTGGTGGTCGGCATCGAGGCGTGGTGGTTGCGGCAGTAAAAAAGCTGACCAAAAAGCTGACCAAACCACCCAAAACAGCCCAAAAATCTAGCCTGCAAATGAAAACGGAATCAACATAAACTATTGATTACGTTGGTTTCTAGTGGTTGAGGCGGCGGGAGTCGAACCCGCGTCCGGTTTCCAAGCAGGTCAGTAAACCTTGCCCGCAAAGAGCATGGATTCGAGGATTTGGCCGATTTGAGCCGGTGAGCGTTTTTACTTGCGGGCGGTGCAAGTTCTTGCGGGCGGTGCAAGTTCAGTAGGCGACCGCTGACCAGTCGCCAGGTCGTACTAGCTCCATCCCTTACCAGCCCGCCAGTCCATGTGCAACTCGGTCGAACTTGCTGCCCAGCCCAACACCGGCGACAGAAATTCGCGCAGATCGACTATCACATCGCCGAGTGGCATCGGATCCAGGGCATTCTTGCGAAGGAAGGCCTGCCATTGCTTTCCCTTCTGATCGTCATTGATGAACTCGTCGCTCAAACCGATTGGCAAGCCCTGTGGCACGGCAGTACGCCGACGTTCGAAGGTGGCCGCGATCGCCCGCAACAGCACCGATCCATCAAAGTCGGAATGTTTCGCCAGCACCCACAGGTCAAAGAAATCCTTCATCCGGCTGTTCAGCATGCCGAGTGATGTCAGCGCTTCCAGCTTTTCAGCGACGACGGAGTAGCGGGGATAGACCTGTAACTGCGGCTCGGGCATGCCGGGCAGAATGCTTGGATAAAGCACATCTTCTGGACCAGGCACGACGGCATCGCCGAACCCAATATCGATTTGGACCGGGCAACGAGCACTGTCCAGCGCCCCCATCAACGTCACCCGGACACCGGCGTAGTTCGCCTCCTTGCGAATCTCGGCCGCCTTCACCGAGTCAGGCTGGAACACAATGCCGTCCTCGACCTCGATGCGGCAGATATCCTGGAAAAGCTGTTCAAGATGTGGAATCTCGGCCGATCCGAAACCAAGGAAATCAGCGTCATGGGTGGGCCGATGCGGCACGTCGAACCAAAGATCGAACAGCAGCGCCCCCTTGAGCAGGAACTGGTCGCGCTGTTCCGAGATGCTCAAACGGTAAAGCATGCGTTCCAGGGCATATCGCGTAAGCAGCAGGTTGTAGTCCAACTTCTCGGCTCGAGCCTTGTTGAGCAGTCGATCCCGGATGGACGCTCCGATATTCCGAACGGTCATGCCAGGCTCTCCAGATAAGGACGCATTACGTTGGCCACGCGGCAGACCTTGGCGTAGCGCCAGATGTCGTCGCTGGTCATGCGCTTCTTGTGCCAGGCCTCGCGTAGAGCCTCCAGGGCAACATCGAGGCCGATCTTGTTGCGGTACTTGAAGCAGTCGGCGACGGTCTTGGCGACGCAGGTGACACGAACGGTTACGCCATCCACAACATATTCCTCGACGCCCTCGGTGAACGCCGCGCCGGAGAAGCGAACGATGCGCAGTGGCGGGTAGTCCAGCCTCGGTGCAATGGCTTTGTTCTCGATGGCCAGCCATACCTGGAACGGGGCTTGGGTCGTCAGGTCGTGGAATCGCAGCGCCGAGAGCAGGCAAACCACCCCTTTGGGCACCCTGCGCGCCACCTCCGCTAGAGATCCGTGGGTCGACACCTCACGCCCAGGCAGTCCGTAGAGGCCGCGCCCGACACGCTCCAGTTGCCCATGCCGGACGGCCCGGGTCAGGGAAACGCGGGGGATTCCCAGCGGAGCCAGATCACAAGGGCGGACCAGCCCACTGGATCGCACTAGATCGATCAGCCTCTCGGCGGTTGTGTTCATGTCAGGCATGGTGTTTCATAACATCGGTATATGTCAATTAGTCCCGCACTCTTGGAACAACCGCGCCTCACACGACTATCCCAGCCCGATCGGCGATCTGGGCTGGCGAGCACGCAAGAGTCAGGTCATTCTCGGACGAGAAGTGTCCGCTATGACGGGCTCCGTCGCGGCGGCATAACAAAGTGGCACACCGAAGTGGGAACGAAGTGGGAAAACCGTCAAGCCGAATGAAAAACGCCAAGACTTTCAAGGTCTTGGCGTTGTGTTGGTGGAGGCGGCGGGAATCGAACCCGCGTCCGAAAGTCCTCTACAGCAAGTTCTACATACTTAGTCTGGTCATTTGGTTTTAACCCGAACACCGCCGGCCAGACAGGCTGTGTTCAAGCGAGCTACCTAAATTTAACGTTGATTCAAGTGGCCCGAATCAACGCGAGTCCATGTTAATGACTCCACTGCTGGTTTCCCAGCCCGGCCCATGGACCAACCGGTGTGGAGTCTAGCCGTCAAGCGGCCAGAGCGTAGGTTTCGTCGTTGGCGACTACTAGATTCCAGATGTATTTACGAGGTAACTGGTCCTCGGTATGCCCTTGTCTGCTTCGCGACCCCCGTCGAAGCCAGGTCGCCCCCATTGTGCAACTTTGATGCTGTTCCGCTTGAATGGTTCAATCGGCGCGGTTCAATCTACGTGGCGGACCGGTTGGAGTCAAGCGATTAACGGGGGAGGTCGATCATCCGTCGGGGATGCGCGCGGCCGCCGGCTGTACGCGGTTTTCGTGCCGGCCGAGGCGATTCGTCGCGAATCACGATTTCAGCCGATTTTCCTGACACCTGACTTTCGAATAGCGGCACAATCCGCCTCGTTCGCTCTGCGAGATGAACATAAGCGATTGTTAATATTGATGAAATGGAGACTCAGGATGAAAGCTACCCGCACTATTCTTGCTGTTGCATTGCTTACCTTGAGCATGCCTGGTTTTGCCAATGATGCTGCGCAAGCCGGCGTACAAAGCGCGCCGGTGCCGGCGAACACCCAGGAATGGGTCCGATATTTGTCCGACTTTACCCGTAATGGCGACATGTTGGCCGACCCGAAGAAGTTCATTGCGGCTTTGGCGGCGGTTTCAGAACCTGAATTCATGATTGAAGCCGGCAAGGCCATGATGGATCCGAATCTTTATCTGCAATCCACATCGAGCTTGATGGACCCCCGCGCCTACGGCAATTTCGCCAAGGCAATGGATCCGGTGGTGTTGGCGAGTTGGTCGCAGGCGTTGATGGATCCGCAGTTCATCGCGGCGGCGACCACGGTGATGACCGATCCGAACAAGATGATGCGCTGGATGATGGCGCCGGTGGACCCGCGCGCGCTCGGCATGTTGCTCAACACGCTGAATCCGAATACCTATCTCAAGTTCGCCGGTGCCGCGCTGGATCCACGCACACTCAACATGGCCGCAATGCCGTTGAATCCGAACTGGTATGGCGGATGGCTGGGCAATATGGCGAATCCGCAAGCCTATGGTCCGACCGTGAACAATCTGTTCAAGGCGCCAGCCTACGGCGGCCAGATGGGTGGTTACCCGGCAGTCTATCCGCAGGCATTTCCGACGATTCCCATGATCGATCCGCGTCTGTTCGGTGGTCCGGTGCCGGTGGCGCCGCGTTGATTTTCGGCGGTCTACTTGGCGTTAGAGCGAGGACTTTTTTTGTGCTTGCTCAAGATTTTTTAATGCTATGGCGTTTTTCCTGGGAAAAAGCCCTGAAATTATGGTTTTCAGGGCCTTGAGCCCCTTCTCTGAACTCGGCTTCTCGCTTACGCTTGCGCCGTGGTTCGCCCGGTAACGGACATTAGCCTGCGACCGTCAGGTGCATAGGATGCGGTTGGAGGTGAAATTGATGAATGTTGCGCCACACTAGATTGCTTTTACCCGCCCATTTCATTGTCAGGAGATATGCATGAACAAGACCGAACTGATCGATAGCGTTGCCGAAAAAACAGGTGCTACCAAAGCGGCTGCCAGCGACATCATTAGTGCCACCATCGAGGCCATTACCGGAGCGGTTGCCAAAGGTGAGAGCGTGCAGTTCATCGGGTTCGGCACTTTCAGCGTCCAGAAGCGTGAAGCGCGTACCGGTCGCAATCCGCAGACCGGCGCGGAAATGAAGATTCAGGCCAAGAACGTGGTTCGTTTCAAGGCGGGCGCCAAGTTGACCGCCGCCGCCAATCCGGTCAAGCCGACCAAAGGCAAGAAGAAGTAAGCAAGTTAATGCGGCAGGGCGCCTGGTACATTCCGGGCGTCCGCGCCGGTCACGGACCGGCGGGTATGCTCAAGATTGTTCTATCCGCTGGTCCGTTCGTGACCGGTCAAACCCCGAATCAGATGATGCAGCAAGCCGGCGAAAGTGCGTCGGAACGGTAGTGTCTGCGCACCAGTCGGTGCACGATCCACTGGCATTTGCCGGGCGGGATGATGACCAGATCGCCTTTTTCTACCGTGATGGCAACGCCATCGGCCAGACTCAACGTGGCCGAACCATCCAGCAGATAACTCTTTTCCGCGGCGTCGTAGTCGAGTTGCCGCGCGCCGACGCCGTCCTTCCAGGTCGGCCAGCCATGCACGCCGAGTTCGTTCAGGCGATTCGCCGAAATTTGCCGTTCCACCAGAATTGCATCAATCATTGCGACAGGCTTTCCTTTTCCATCAGGATGTAGGTGTTGTAGGCGTTGCGCCGATTGGCTTCGAGGAAGGCCGGCATGGTTTCATAAGCCGACCAGTCGGTGGATGCATAGGCTTCCTCGAAGGGAATCAGTTCTTCGACGGCGCGCGCCATTTCGTTTCGAATAAACACCAGATAGTCGCGGGTCAGCGTCAGATCCTGCATCGGCGTGTCGGAAGCGCCGCCATGACCGGGGACCAGGACCGCCGGACGCAAGGCGATGAGTTTTTCCAGCGCGTTCAACCAGCGTTTCGAATCCGCGTCGCCGACAAACGGCACGCGTCCCTTGAACACCAGATCGCCGGTGAACAGGACGCCATCCGGTTCGACGAACAGCGCCAGGTCCTCGTCGGAATGGGCCGGGCCGACATGGCGGATGCGGAACTGCAAGCCGCCGAGTTCGAAGTCGGTATCGCCGGATATCCAGAGGTCGGGTTCGGGAAAACGCTGGGTCTGGTCGTTGATCCATTGCCCGAGAATTTCCTTGCGTTGCTCGAAGCGAGATTGGGCCGCCTGCGAGCCGATCACGCCTTTGCCGTCCTGATGCGCCCAGATTTCGGCGCCCAGATCCTTGAAGACCTGGATGCCGTAATAATGGTCGGCGTGATAGTGGCTGACGATGACGCGCTTGATCGGCAGCGGTGTCAGTTCCTGGATGCGCTTGACCATTTCCCGCGCCAGCGACGGCGAGCCGAGCGTATCGAACACCACGACCCCGGCCGGCGTGATGACAAAGCCGGCGTTCGACATGAAGCCCTGATTGCGGGTGCTGGCCGCGCCGGCCATGCCGGGAATGTAATAGCTGTGGGCGGCGATTTGTTCGGCGCGGACTTGTACGCTGACCGGCGGGTAGTGTTGACCGGCGCTCGCGGCGGCGAACAGAATCGTCAGAAAGATCCCCAGAATGGCACGCATGATGGCTCCCGCATTTCGATGCCGCATTATAGAAACTTGAAAGCCAGCCCGGCCGGCATCTGTAGTATCTTCAAGGCGTCTTGGTTCGATTGTTTGTTATCGTGAATCTGAAGAAGTTCCTGCCCGGGCTGATCCCGTTCCTGCTCGCCTTCGTGCTGCCTTTGTTGGCGGTTTATACCTGGTGGGGCGGCTTCAACCCGATACATATCGAGGAGTCGTTCGCGGGTCCGTATACCTACGCCTATGTCGAGAGCCGGGGCGATTATTCCAAGTTGCCCGACAAGGCGGTGGAGGCCGGCAATGCGTTGCGGGCGGCGGGTATCGAACCGGGCAACGCGATTACTGTGCTGTACTCCAATCCCGATCTGGTCGATGTCGGCGACCGGCGTGCCCGCACCGGCTTTCTGGTCGAGCCGGGGACTCGGGTGCCGCAGCCCTTGGAGCTGGACAGCATCCCGGCGCGACCGGTGCTGCTGGCGCGTGTGCAGGCCGGCAACATGCTCGCTCCGGGGCGCGCCTATGCGGCGTTGGACAATTATCTGCAAGCGCGCGGCGAAGGCATACGCATGCCGACGGTGGAAATCTATCAGCGCTCCGGATCGGTTCTACGCATGGGCGAGTTGAGTGTCGAGATGCCGCTGCAAGGCAAGGCTGTGCATCAACCCGCGCCGTGAAACAACATCGTTAAAGGATTTTCGTTGAATCTATTCAGCCCGCTAGTCGCGCTTGCCTGGCAGCATTATCGGCCGCAGGTTCCGGCCTGGCCGATGCGCGAGATCGCGCGCGGCCATGACTGGCTGCTGGAGCACTTCAATGCCGGTGGCCGACAACATGGCTTGCTGGCATGGTGCCTCGGCGCGCTGCTGCCGGCCTTGCTGGCGGGCTTGCTGGTGGCGGCCCTGGGCGGTCTGTTCGGACCGCTGGGCTGGGCGGCGGAAGTGCTGCTGCTGTATTGCTTGTTCGGCTTTCGCGACACGTCATTTCATGCCGCCAGCGTCGCGCGGGCTTTGCAGGCGGACGAGTTGACCCGGGCGCGCGCCACGCTGAGCGAATGGAATGGCGCTTTGGCGCCGGCTGATGGCAAGGACGACCTGCTGCGCCAGACGCTGGAGGAACTCCTCAAATCCGCTCTGTATCGGTTGTTCGGCGTGCTGTTCTGGTATTGGCTGGCGGGGGTCGCCGGCGCGTTGCTTTATGCGCTCAGTCAAGCCTGCTGCGAACGCTGGCATGGCGATGCGGTGTTCGCCTATTTCGCGCGGCGGATGACGTTCTGGATGGATTGGCTGCCGGCGCGCGCCTTGGCGTTCAGTTTCGCCATCGTCGGCAATTTTCAGGACGCCACCGAATCCTGGCGCGGTCAGGCCGAGTCATGGCCGGATGCCAATGAAGGCGCGATTCTGGCCGCCGGCGCCGGCGCGCTGGGCATTCGCCTGGGCGGCCCGCTGCGCTTCGACGAAAGCGAGCTGCAACGCCCCGAACTCGGCACCGAGGAGCCCGCCGATACGGCAAGCGTCGATGCGGCTGTGGCGCTGGTCTGGCGCGCCGCGTTGCTGTGGTTGTCGGTGGTCGGTCTGCTGTGGTTGGGCAGGCTTTGACAGGGGGGAGCCGGTGGATTTCTGCATTGCCTGGGCCATGCCGGTGCAATCCGCCATCCGGAGCGCGTTGAATTGATTGAAACTTGCTGGCTGGATGCGGTCTTTATCGAGACGTTGTTGAACTGGATACCGGGGTTTTCGGATTAACACAACATGCTCAACGCGATCTGGATCGGATTTTTCCTCACCGCATTTGGCGCGGCGATACTGCAATACCTGGGCGGCGATCAGGCGATCTTTGCGCTGGTGATGAAAGCCGCCTTCGATTCGGCGAAAACCGGATTCGAGGTGGCGCTCGGTCTGACCGGCGTGATGTGCTTGTGGTTGGGGGTCATGAAAATCGGTGAGCAGGCCGGTTTTCTCGGTCTGCTCGGACGCTGGCTGGCGCCGCTGTTTTCGCGGCTGTTCCCGGAGGTGCCGCGCGGTCATCCGGCATTGGGGTCGATCACCATGAACATGGCGGCCAATGTGCTGGGTCTGGACAACGCCGCGACGCCGATGGGCCTCAAGGCGATGCGCGAGTTGCAGGATCTGAACCCGACCAAGGATACCGCCAGCAACGCGCAAATCCTGTTTCTGGTGCTCAACGCCTCCTCGGTCACGCTGCTGCCGGTGACCATCTTCACCTACCGCGCGCAGTTGGGCGCGGCCGATCCGACCGATGTGTTCATCCCGATCCTGATGGCCACCTATTGCTCGACGCTGGCCGGCTTTCTGTTCATCGCCGCAGTCCAGCGGATACGGCTGGATGGCGTGGTGCTGGCCTGGGTCGGCGGCTTGACCGCGGTGGTCGGCGGTCTGGCGCTGTATTTCGCCAGCCTGCCGGCGGCGCGGATGACGGCGGAATCGTCGGTCTTGTCGAATTTCCTGTTGCTGGCGCTGCTGGTGGTGTTTCTGATCGGCGCGCTGGTCAAGCGGGTGAATGCCTACGAGGCGTTCATCGAGGGTGCCAAGGAGGGTTTTCATACCGCCGTGACGATCATTCCCTACCTGGTGGCGATGCTGGTGGCGATCGGCATGTTGCGCGCCAGCGGCGCGTTGCCGGCGTTCGTGGAAGGCGTGCGTTCCCTGGTGTTGATGGCGGGTTTCGACGCGGCCTGGGTGGATGCATTGCCGACCATGCTGATGAAGCCGTTGTCAGGCTCCGGCGCGCGCGCGATGATGATAGAAACCATGCAGGCTTCCGGCGCCGATTCGTTCGCCGGGCGCTTGGTCAGCATTGTCCAGGGCAGCAGCGAGACGACGTTCTACGTATTGGCGGTCTATTTTGGGTCGGTCGGCATCAAGCGGGTACGGCACGCGGTGGCCGGCGGCCTGATCGCCGATCTGGGCGGCTTCGTCGCGGCGGTGCTGGCGGCCTATCTGTTCTTTGGCGCAATGTGACAGCTACTTGATAACCGCAGGAGCACACCGATGCTTGCCCGATTGATTGCGCTAATGCGCAAATTGCTGCTGAAGCTGCCGGTCTTGATCGCCGCGGGTCTGCTGGCGAGCTATCTTCTGTTCGCCTGGTTCGGTTTCGAGCCGCTGGTGCAATGGGCCGCGCCGAAATTCATTGCCGACAAGAGCCGCCACGCCTTGCAGATAGAAGCCGCGCGCTTCGATCCGTTTGCCTTGTCGGTGTCGATCAAGGGCCTGAAGCTGGCGGAACCGGATGGCAAGCCGCTGCTCGAGTTTGCCGAGTTGTTCGTCGATTTCGACGCCGCCAGCCTGTTCAAATGGGCGTATGCCTTCGACGAGATTCGTCTGGTCGCGCCGGCGGCAAAACTCGAATTGCGCGCCGATGGCAGCCTGAACTGGACGGCGTTGATCGAGGCGCTGAAGAGTCCCGACGAGGAGGAGGAAGCCAAGCCGCTGCCTCGCCTGCTGATACGCCACATCCTGCTGGAACAGGGCCGGATCGACGTGGTCGACCGAAAAGTCGGTTTTGAAACGGCGCTGGACCCGCTTGACCTGAGCTTGAACGACATCTCCACCTTGCCGGACGACAAGGGCGCCTATGCGCTTTCCGCCGTCACGCAATGGGGCGCGCGTATCCGCTGGAAGGGCGATGTGAGCCTGAACCCGATGCTGGCGACGGGGGAACTGGCGGTCGATCGATTCAGCCTGGCGCGTTACTGGCCCTATTTGAAGGGCCATCTGGCGCTGGCGGAACCCGAAGGCATCGCCGCCCTGGCGCTGAATTACCGCGCCGCTTATGCCGACAAGAAGTTGTCCCTGCTGCTCGATCAAATTGGTTTCGGGCTGGAAGGTCTGGCGCTCAGAGGGCTTGCTGACCAGGACGCGGCGATCCTGCTGGAGAAATTGCGCCTCGATGGCGGTCGTTTCGACCTGGAGCAGCGGGAATTGCAACTGGGCAAGGTCAGCCTGAATGGCGGCAAGATCGCGCTGCGACGTGACCAGGCCGGCCGACTGAATATCGAGGAATGGTTCCCGCCCGTCGCGGCCACCGACGCTGCTTCGCTCGCCACCGCGCCGCCGCTGCCTGCCCAGCCGGCGGCGCGGATGCCCTGGAAAATCAGTCTGGATCGCTTAGCCCTGAATGGCCTGGGCGTGCAGTTGGTCGACGCCGGATTTGCCCAGCCGCTGCACGCCGACATCGGCAATATCCAGATCGGTTTCGCCGCCAAGGCGGAAGCCGGCGGGGCGGAAACGCAGGCTGTGGTGGACGGATTGGCGATCGATATTTCCGGAATCCGTGTGCTGTCCGGCAAAGCTGCCGCGCCGGTGTTTGTGCTGGGCGGCATCACCCTCAATGAAGGCCGCATCGACCTGGCCGCGCGTCAGGCCAGCGTCGCCAGCCTTGCGCTGAGCAACGGCAAAATCGACCTGCGGCGCGATGCGCAAGGCGGCATGGCCTGGCTTGACGCCTTCCAAGCCGCGCCCGGCAAGCCGCTTGCCAGACCCGCGCCAAGCCGCCAAACCACTGTCAAGCCGGCCGCCGAGGAAAAGGCCTGGGGGTATCAGATCAAGCAAATCGATCTGGCCGGTTTTCAGGTCGGCATACGCGATGAAGGCGTGCAGCCCGCCGCCGCTTTGACGCTGGACAGAATCGAGGCATCGGTGACCGGCGTCAGCGACAATCTGAAAACCCCGTTGCCGGTGCGCCTCGGCTTCCAGGTCAGGCAGGGCGGCCGTTTCCAGGCCGATGGCAAGATCATTCCCGCCACCCCGGCGGTGGACATCAACTACCGTCTGGGCAACCTCGCCCTGGCGCCGGCGCAACCCTATCTGGCGCAGGCGGCCAACCTGGTATTGGCTTCCGGGCGCATCGCCAGTCAAGGCAAGATCAAGTTCGAAGGCCGGGCCGACGCAGCGCCGAAAATCGCATACCGGGGCGGCTTTGAAGTGCTCGACCTGCTGCTCGACGAAACCGACGGCGGGGCGCGTTTTCTGGCCTGGAAAAGCTTGGCCAGCGACAGCGTGCGCGCGGACCTGTCGTCGTTGGATATCGAGGAACTGCGGCTCGACCAACTGGATGCCAAGCTGGTCATTTTCAAGGATAAAACCGTCAACCTGACGCGTATCCTGAAGGCGGCGCCGCAGCCGGCCGAGCATGACACGCCCGCATCGGCGCCGGCTGGATCGGCGCCGGCGGCGAAGCTTGCGGCCCAACCCGGAGTCGAGCCGAAGGCCAAGGGCTTCAGGGTCGCCGTCGATCGAGTTCGCATCGACAACAGCAAGATGGATTTCGCCGATTACTCGCTGGCGTTGCCGTTCGGCACCCGCATCCACAGTCTCAAGGGCGCGTTCAACGGCATTACCACCCAGCCCGGGGCGCTGGCGGAACTGGAAATCGACGGCCAGGTCGACGACTACGGCCTGGCGCGCGCGGTGGGTCAGGTCGATCTGTTCGATCCAACCGGCTTCATGGACATCAAAGTCGTGTTCCGCAATGTCGAAATGGCCAACCTGACCCCGTATTCCGCCACCTTCGCCGGCCGCAAGATCGATTCCGGCAAGCTGTCGCTGGACCTCGAATACAAGATCAAGCAACGCCAATTGCTGGGCGAGAACCAGATCATCATGGACAAGCTGACGCTGGGCGAACGGGTTGAAAGCCCGTCCGCCAAGAACCTGCCGCTGGATCTGGCGATCGCCATCCTGCAAGACAGCAACGGCCGCATCGACCTCGGCCTGCCGGTTTCCGGCAGTCTGGACGATCCGCAGTTCAGCTATGGCGGCATCATTTGGAAAGCCATCGGCAATATCCTGACCAAAATCGTTACCGCGCCGTTCCGCGCCTTGGGCGCCTTGTTCGGCGGCGGCGGCGAGAAACTGGAGCAACTGGCGTTCGAGGCCGGTGAAGCAGCGCTGACGCCACCGGAAAAGGAGAAATTCAAGCAGATCGCCGAGATCCTCAACAAGCGGCCGGGTCTGGCCTTGAGCGTCCACGGCGTGTGGGCGGAGGAGGTGGATCGGCCGGTGCTGAAGGAAAGCCGGTTGCGTCGCGCCGTCGCCGAGAAAATGGGCGTCAAACTGGCGGCTGACGAAGATGCCGGGCCGATTTCCACCGCCAATCCGAAGAGTCAGGCGGCGCTGGAAGCGCTCTATGCGCAGCGTGTCGGCGAAGCCGAATGGCTGGCTCTGAAACAACGCTGGGCGCTGGCCAACCCGGACAAGAAATCCGATGCCGGGGCCGGCAAGATGCTGTCGCGCCTGAAGGGGCTGCTGAAGAAGGAGGAGCCGGTGCCGGCCGAAGCACTCGCGCAACTCAAGGATGTCGATTTGCACGGCCTGCTTTACCAGCGCCTGCTGGACCAGGAGGCCGTGACCGATGCAATGCTGGCCCAACTCGGACAGCGACGCGCACAGGCGGCGCTGGACGGCCTCACGGCCGCCGGCGCGCCGCTGGATCGGGTGTCGCTGGGTGTCGCTCAGGCGGTGGAGGCCAGCGGCCGGGAAGTGCGGGCCAAACTGGAACTCGGGGTGGCCAAGAAATAAGGGTATCCGGAATGGCGGGTGAAATGCCTCAAGCCCGGCCACCGCCCGCCGCGAAGATGCAATGTCGAGAATGTGACTTCATGAATGCCCCGTGTTCGACCATAGGCGACGATCACCTTGACTCTCCGAGCTGGCCGATCAGGCCAAGGCGGACCAAACAGAGGTTGGCGCGGTCACGCGACTGCAGCGCTGCGGCGAAGCACCGTAACCGTTAACTCACGGTTATGGTGGTTACAGAGCCCGCATGAAGGCGACCAGGTCATGTTTCTCCTGCGCATTCAGCTTCAATTCCAGCACGAGGTTGAAAAACTCCACCGTGTCTTCCAACGTCAGCAGTCGGTTATCGTGAAGATAGGGCGGCGAGTCTTTGATGCCACGTAGCGGAAAAGTCTTGATCGGGCCGTCGGCGGATGCCTTGCGGCCATTGATCGTGACTTCCTTGAAGAAGCGTTCCGCCTTCAGGTTGTGCATCAGGTTGTCGGTGTAGTACGGCGGCGTGTGGCAGGTCGCGCATTGCCCCTTGCCGAAGAAGACTTCCTGGCCGCGCATCTCGCTGGCGCTGGCTTTGGCGGGAACAAGCTTGCCGAACAGGTTGAGCTTGGGCGCGGGAGGGAAATCGAGAATCGACTGAAATTCCGCCATGAAATGCACCTGGCTGCCGCGTTCGAGAACATTGGTGCCTTTGCGCGCCGCGTCGGCCGGGATGCCGTCGAAGTAGGCGGCGCGCTGCTCGAATTCGGTGAAGTCTTCCACCGTCTTGAGCGCCCGTTGCGAACCGAACAGGCGCTGAATATTCAAGCCGCGCAGCGTTGGGGTGTCGATGCGGTGGCGATGCTCGTTGGGCCGAATGTCGCCCACCGTGTGGGTGGCGGAATTGGTATGGCCGTTGGCGTGGCAGTCGAGGCAGGCAACGCCCTGATGCGCCTTCAAGCTACGGCGGTCTTCGGTTGCATTGAACTGCTGCTGGGGAAATGGCGTGACCAGCAAACGCAAGCCTTCAAGCTGTTTGGGATTGAGAATGTCCTTGAACAGAACATTGAAGTTGTCGAGCGTCACCAGTTTTCCTTGCGAGACGTCGCCCAGATCCGGCCGCGTCGTCAGAAAGATCGGCGCCGGGAATTCGGGCAGGAAATGATCCGGCAAGTCGAAATCAAGGTCGAAGCGGGTCAGATCCCGATCGTTCTGCTTGATGGTTTCCTCGATCAGGAATTTGGGGAAGATCATGCCGCCGGCTTCGTGGTGGGGATGCGGCAACGGCAGAAAGCCGGTCGGCCAGAGCTGCTGGTTCTTGATTTCCTCCGGCGACTTGGCGGCGAGGCTTTCCCAGGTCATGCCCCTGTTCAATCTGACGCGCACGCCGTCCTGCACCGGCTTGCCACTTGACATGACCACACCCTGGGCCGGATGGTCGGCGAGGTCGTAACGCTGCTGGAGCAAAGTCTGTTGGCGCTGCGCGAATGCCGGCTTCTCCGTCTGAAGACGTTTGACCAGCGCGGAAAAATCTTCCTCGGCGGCCGGCTGCGCGAACAAGCTTGCAGAGGCCATCAGCATTAGAGCCGGCGGGAGGATCAGGCCGAGCAGACGTCTGGGAAACTTTGACGAATCAATCATGATTTACTCCTTGAAAAATCGTTTGAAGGCTCGCCGGAGGCAATCTCTTGGGGAAAGCTTTTCCGTTCGCCGAGAGGCAGGCCTGTAGCGCCATGTCGGGCACGCTCGACTGCAATCAATCCTGCGCGGATACATGCAAACACACGCAAACACAGCAAGCGAAGCGCCAATACGCGACGGGCCAGCGCGCAAGATGCACCGAGAGATGCCTGTGTTCCGTTCGGTAACGCACGCAGGCCATTTTTCACTATGCGCGATGTCGTGTGGGCACCGGCATCGGCGCGCTAACTAGTGTAGTGTCTCACTAATGCATTTACATATATCCGTTAATGGCTATCCTATTAGCACCGGGTGTTCGGAGGGGAGTGGGATGGCACGAGAGCCGATTGTTTTGGAGGCGGTGGAGACGGA
>JAGUXX010000182.1 GCA_020061585.1 Betaproteobacteria bacterium
CCCGGCCTGGCTGGTGGTCGCGGGCTGCCGTCTCGCGCCCGCCCGGATTCGTAAGCCAAGCGGGCATATCGCCCGCACCATGGGTTCCTCGCGCGGGCGGGCCATGGCTTCGGCATCCGCCGCGCGGCGGGTGCCGGCCAACGCTTCGATCGAGGCGATGAACACGAGCGTGGCATCGCCGCTGCCGAACCACGGCATGACCAGCACCAGCCAGGCAATCAGCGGGAGTCCGCCTGAGCCAACTTTTCGAAATCAGAATCCGGCACGCGACTGGCGAGGCGTAATGCCGAATTGGCGTTTATAGGCTGTGGCAAAGTTCGCCGGGCTGGTATAGCCGGCGATGCCCGCCGCCTCTACGATTGAGCATCCTTCGCGCTCCAGCGCGATGCGGGCGCGAGTCAAACGCGTACGACGCAGATATTCGAAGACCGTGGTCCCGAACGCCGCGCGGAATTGTGTTTGCAGCGTGCTCGCATTGCTACCGGCGCGGCGCGCGATCTCGTCAAGACTTAGATCATCCGCCGTGCCACTTTCGAGCAAATCGCGCACGATATTGATGCGCTTTTGCTCCCGCTGTCGTAATTGCGGAACCGCTTCGACACCGCTCATGACGTGCAGTGCCTCGGCGGCCAGTTCGATGGCGCGACTTTCCAGATAGAGGCGTTGCAATACCGGCGTATACGCCGGAGGATGGATCATCTGTTCCGCGAGCGCGACGACCCGCGCCGTTGGTGTCCAAGATTCGACGGCAAGATGGCGATCGAGCAGGGCACGCAAACCCGCACTCTCGCTGTCGCCAGGCAGACAGGTTTCCCGCAGCCATTCACGACTGAAAGTGACGCTCTCAAGAAGATCACATTAAGTGATTGATTACAAAAGGCATTCAAAATTATCTTCTGCGGTACGCATGCCCGCTGCGAGGCGGGTTACTTCGCTTACCTTGCGCTCATACTTGCCGCGCCAGCCGCGGCGGATGAAAGGCTCCGGCTCTCGCAGCGCGACAAAAGCGGCCTGGGGCTGACGGATGTGTGTTCGACCGCCCATGCCGGCGGCACCGAAGCCCAGTCGGCGCGTGCCAAAGGAAACATCCACTTCGCCAGCGAGCACCACCACGATGCGCAGGCTTTGTTCCTGCATCGTGCGTATGGTCAGATCACACAGGTCGCGCACATCGGCGCAATGAGCCTGCAGCCCGTGCCGCAGGGAATAGGCATGATGAAGCCCCCGCAGGACGGGGACTTCCGGAGCCAGCGCGGGGTCGATCCGATGTGGACCGACATCTCCGGCCGATTCGGGAGGATGCAGTTCACTGCACCGGACGATCTGCTGGCTGCCATCCCAACGTTCAAACATTGTTCCTCTCCTCCGCGCCGGCCTGCACCGGCGCGCAAACAACTTTCATTTTTGCGCAAAGACCGCCGTGCGCACCGGGTGCCATAATACCCAGATAAAAGACGAACACAAATCATTCTCATTCGATAGGAAGCATAATGCGATTCAACCTTATCCACCGACGACTCAGGTCGCAGACCATCGCCATCGCCGCCCTGACGGTCGCCACCGTGCCAGTGCAGGCGCAGGAGACGCTCACGACGCTGTCCACCGTGCAGGTGATCGGCGAAAAGATGGGGCGCGGCGAGCAGGATTCGGTGACCGCCGTCACGGTGTTCACAGCCGAAGAGGTCGCCGCCAGAGACAAAATGACGGTGCTGGACCTGGTCTCCGAAGTACCTAATGTGACCATTGGCGAGTTCGGCGGCGTGGCCAACATCCGCGGCAGCAACGGTGCCGGGCCGGGTTTCTCTTCCTTGGCCTGGAAGGGCGCCACGCGCGCCCGCACGGCCACCATCATCGACGGCGTCAGCCAGGTGTGGAGCGGCGGCAACCTGCTGAGCAATGGAGCGTGGGACCTGGAGCATATGGAGGTGCTGCGCGGCCCGCAATCGACCATGCAGGGCCGCTCGGCCGTGGGCGGGGCCATCGTGCTCAAGACCAAGGACCCCAGCTTCAAGCAGGAGGGTGCTGTCCGCCTGGGTCTGCAGCAGGCCAATGGCAAGCTGCTTAACCAGGCCGCCGGGGTGATCTCGGGCCCGCTGTCCGATAGTCTGGCCTACCGGCTGAGCGCCGATATTACGCGCGGGGATCACTTCATCGACTACTTGGACAACAACGCCAATGCCGGGCTGGACTATTCGTCGGATCCGGACAAGGTGGAGCGCAACGACATCAAAGCCAAGCTGTTGTGGGCGCCGGCGAGCAACCCGGACCTGATCAGCCGGCTGGATCTGCAGCGCCAGTCGCAAAAGGGTCCGTACCTGAATCAGGTGAACGTGGGCGATGACGGCGACTACATCGCGTCCACGGACAAGGTGAATCACCGCATCGGCGATACCGCCATGAACGCCGTCATCTCGAACACCAGCTACCAGCTCGATGCCAACCGGTCGGTGGACGTGCTGCTGTCGGCCTCACGTTTGGATGCGGGATTTACGCACAACCAGACGGCGCCTGCCGCGACCACCACGGATAACTACTTCAACTCGAACTCGAAACAGGACGGTCTGGGCCTGGAAGCGCGGCTGAACCTGACCTCGCCGGCCTCGGGCGTCAAGTCCATGGTGGGGGTTTCTCACTTCAAGGATGACCTGACGGTACTCGCCAAGACCTATGCCGGGGCGATCCGCTACTCGGGCGACACGAACACCTCGGCCACCTCGCTCTTCGGCGAAGTGGACTATCCGCTGAACCAGCGCTGGGCGCTGATCGCCGGCGGCCGCATCGAGCGCGAGTCGCAGGACCGCTCCATCACCAACGGCATCGTGACCGAGACGCGGGACGCCAGCAAGAACTATGTGCTGCCCCGCTTCGCGGTCCGCTACAAGCCCGATGCGCGGATGGTGTTCGGCCTGGACGTCCGCAAAGGCTACAACCCGGCGGGCATCAGCATGGACACGAACAGCGGCAACATCTCCAGCTTCGAGGCCGAATACGTTACCGCCTTCGAGGCCAGCGTGAAGCAGCGCTTCAACGACGGCAAGGGCAGTTGGTCGGTGAATCTGTTCAACAACGCCTTCGAGGACTACCAGGTCAGGAACGGCACGAGTATTTCCAACATCGACGAAGCCAACATCCGCGGCATCGAATTCGAGGTGGGCACCGATCTGGGCAGCGCCACCCACGTCTATGCCAATGCCAGCTTGCAGACCAGCAAGGTCGAAGACTTCGCGGCCAATACGGCCTACGTGGGCAACGAGCTGCCGTATGCGGCGCCACGCACCTTCGGTGCCGGGGTGACGCACAAGCTGACGCCGACCCTCACGCTCGGCGCCAACGCCAAGTATGTGGCGGCTTACTATGTGGACATCTCGAACGCCGCTGGAGCGATTGCCGGCCAGCAAGCCCGCGCGGGTGACTACACCCTGGTGGACGTCAGCGCCAGCTACGACATCAGCAAACAGGCGTCGGTGCGTGCCTACGTGAATAATCTGTTCGACGAATACGTGGTCAACACCTACTTCCAGGGAACGAACAGCCAGGACGTGCTGGCTCCGCGCACCGTGGGCGTGCGGCTGGACTACCGGTTCTGACGGAGGACTACAAAGTTGGACAGGAACGTCATCCTCGGCCTGCTACTGGCCGCCGCCGGTTGTGCCAGCGTCTATCTGGCCTCGCCGAACCAGCGCTGGCGGGTCGCGCCCTGGCCCGCCTGGCCTGCCCGTGCGGCCGGCGCGCTGCTGCTTGCCGCTGGCTTGATCGTGTTGTTGCAAGTCTTGCGGCCAGCAGCGGGAAGTTTTGTTTTCGTCCATTGGCTGATGTTGCTGCTTGTGCTCTTTCCTTATCTGGGCGCGTTACGCGGCGCGCGCCAGGGAACCGGTTGATGAACACCGCAAAACCCAAAGCGATTGCCCACGATTGGTTTTCCAAGACCCTGGCTGGCACGCTGCTTGGCTTCACCCTGTCCATCGGTTGCGCCGGTCTGTTCAATGCGCTGGCCGGCGATATGCCCTTGGGCGTCCGCGGCCAACTCGCCATGTGGTTGACGGCGCCGGTCTGGAAGGGCGCGCTCTCCGGCGTCTACTTCTTCCGCGACGGCAAGCGCGCCTGGGCCTGGCTGGGCGGCGCCAACCTGCTGGTCTTCGGCCTCCTCGCGGCGCTCCGCCTCGGCTGACTTTCAAGGCACCCTGAACCTCGTATGCGTTCCGAATTCATCCGCATCTACAAATCCGTCCATACCTGGACCGGGATCGTCGCCGGCATGGCGCTGTTCATCGCTTTCTACGCCGGTGCGATCACCCTTTTCAAGGAACCGCTGGCGCGCTGGGCGACGCCACCGTCCGCAACCCATGGCACTGCCGTCCCACTGGATCAGGCACCGAACCTGATCGCCCAAACCCTGCGGGACCATCCGGCGGCGGCAAAGGATTTCAGGCTTCACCTCAAGGCCGCCGAGCACCTGCCGAGCGGACTTGCTTGGCAGGTGCTCGAAGCGGGGGCGGACGACCACGACCATTCCTCCGCCCGCCACTTCGTCGCCACACTCGATACCGGCGGCGTGGCGCGCGTCGAGGCGGCGCATCCCTCGCGATTGGCCGAGTTCATCGATACGCTGCACCGCGTCGTGGGTCTGCCCGTCGACACCGATCCGAACCGCTGGATCATGGGCATCATCGCCGCCCTCTACGCCGTGGCGCTGGTTTCCGGCGTGATCGTGCTGCTGCCCTCGCTGGTCAAGGATTTGTTCGCCTTGCGTGTGGGCAGAAACCTCAAGCGCATGTGGCTGGACGCCCATAACGTGGTCGGCATCGTCAGCCTGCCGTTCCACGTCGTCATGGCGCTCACCGCCGTGGTCTTCGCCTACCACGATGGTTTCTACTTCATTCAGGACAAACTGATCCACGACGGCAAGTGGGCCACCGCCTTCTCCAGTGGCGGCGCGCCAGCCAAGGCGCCGCCGCGCGATCCGGCGGCGATGCGACCACCGGCCGAGTTGCTGGCGAGCGCGCAGGACTTTTCCCCAAGTTTTCAGGCAACCTCCCTGCAATACCTGAATGTCACCGGGCCGCGCGCCGCGGTGCGCGTCTGGGGCCACGATCCGACGGCTCATTCACCGCGCTTCGTCGGCGGCTTTGTCGCCATCGATCCCTACAGCGGCAAGATCATGAATGTCGATTTCCTGCCGGGCCGGCAGAGCTTGCCGAATGCCATCGTCAGCAGCTTCTTTGCCCTGCACTTCGGCACCTTCGGTGGCACGCCGGTGCAGTGGATGTACTTCCTGCTCGGCCTGGCAGGCGCCTGGCTGTTCTACAGCGGCAACCTGCTGTGGGTGGAAACCCGCCGCATCAAGGCCGCGAGGGACGATGACGGCAGCCATTACCCGCCCGCACAGCGGCGCGACGCGCGCTGGATGGCGGCGGCTACGGTGGGCATTTGCCTGGGCGCCGTCTGCGGGATCTCGCTCACCATCGTCGCCGCCAAATGGCTGCATGGCCGGGTCGACGATCTCAACGCCTGGCACCAGGTTCTTTACTACGCGGTCTTTTTCGGCGCTCTGGCCTGGGCCTTCGGTATCGGCGCGGCGCGCGCCGCCATCCATCTCCTGCGGTTGGCAGCCGTGTTCACCTTCGCCATTCCGCTCACCAGTCTGCTCGCATGGTTGTTGCCATCCCTGGGCATGTGGACCCACGGCAGTGCCGCGACCTTGGGTGTCGATGCGACGGCTCTGGCGGGCGGCCTCGGCTTTGTCTGGCTGGCTCGCGCCACGACTCGACGCGCGATGCAGGGTTCCACCGACAGCGTCTGGTCTATACGCCGCGAAAAATCGTAGCGGGCAGTCTGTCCGACCTTCTGGCGCATACTTTATCGGCATTGCCTTCGTTCGTATTCGCTCCCTGTTTTTCCCTCTGCCTGGGAGCGGGACAGGGTCAGCGCCGCCATCGTCGCCGATTTTGCCAGCTACAGCAGCGCCGCCAACTTCGCCACCAGACATGAGACCACCGGGTGGGCGGTCTTGACGGGAAGTACAACGTACGACTGGAGGAAATAAAACATCGTTCAGTGTTTGCAAATGATAATGATTATTGATAGTATGCATTCAAGCCAAGGACAAAGTCGACGATCAGTCGGACAAGGTCACTGGGCTGTTGCTTCGTTAGCGGACTGAACAGCGTATCGCCCTGATGATCAGGGCCGATACAAACCCGCGGCGGACGACTTGCCAGCCAGCCAGGGCGCCAAGCCAGTAGCAAGCCATTCCTGCGATGATCAATTCGGGAGATGGAAATGGATTGGATAGACACTCTGGTCTGGCTATTGCGCGGTCGCGGCTGGACGACATTGAGCTTGTGCGGTTTCGTGGCGGCGGTCTACGCCTTCGTGCCGCTGCAAACCGAGGGATCGACGGTGTTGACCCTGGTCGACGCGAGTCGGTTCGCGGCGAGGTAAGTCATGATCAATGACCCGCCGTATTTCAAGAACGACTGCCGCGCCGATCTGATGGCCGGGATCATCGAGCATCTGGCCTGCTACATCCAGAGCGGTCGCCCGCGCTCCGCGCATCTCGCCGCGCTGCTGCTCGACCGGTTGGCGGGCGATGCCGCGCTGGACGATGCGTTGCGCGAACATTGCAAGTCGCTGGTCGACGTGCTGATCGAACAACCCGGCCGCCCGGCTGGCGCATGCGATCGCGCGCCGGACCTCCCGTCGCGGCCCTGGTTGGTCTGGGAACGCATCGAGGAGGCGCTATGAGCGCCAGCTTCGAACAACTTTCGACCTCGCTGTTCGATGTCTGGACGCAGCGGTTTCACGCCCTGGATGCCGAGCAGGGGGGGCAGCCCAGCGGCGTCGCTGTCGATGCGCCGCGCGCCAGCAAGCTGCCGGCGCGGTTGTGGGAGATCGGCGACAAGCTGCTGTGTCCGGTGGTCGGCACCTGCCTGTCGATGGACGAGGTGCGCAAGCTGGCGCGCAAATTCGGCGTGATTCCCGCCGACGCGAACGACTACGATGCTCATGTCACCGTCGTCTCGCACTGCAAGAAGCGCAACGCGCTGGCCGAGGCGGTGCAGCAGACGCTGGACCGCAAGCACGCGCTGTGGCTCGGGCGTTTCGCCAAACTCAAGCGCGAAGCCGAGGCGTTGAACATGTGGCTGGCGGCGCTGGAACGCGGCGAAGCCGCCGGCGCGATGTGGGGCGCGCTGACCTGCCGGGCGGCGACCGCCGCGTTGCGGCAGCGGGTCTATGAGGATATCCACATGCTGTCGCATCAGCTTGGCGCCGGCGCCCGCGCCGATCTGGCACATGTCGAGACGCTGGAACAGCGTCTCGGCGAGGTCGAGGCCGAATCACGCCGCTACAAGCGGCGCGGCGACGAAGAACTGGCATCGCGCGCCATGCGCATTCGTCATCTGGAACAAGCCTTGGCCAGCGCCGAACTGCGTGCCCGCGAGGCGGACGCGCTGCGCCAACAACTCAACGAGCAGGCATCGAGTCGGCGCATGGATGCCCTGGAACGCAGTCTGGCCGCCGCTGTCGCGCATGCCGAGGCGATGAATCTGAAAGTCGAACGCGCGCAGGGTTTGGAGGAGCGTTTGACCGCCTTGCAGACGGACCACAAGAAGCTGACGGAGGCGCTGAAAAGCGTACAGGCGGAACGCGACGCGCTGGAGCGCTACCTCGATGCGCCGCAGCCGTGCGACGTCTGTGTAGCGGACGCCGCCGATGTCCGGCCCGATTTCGCCGGGCAGCGCTTGCTCTGCGTCGGCGGCCGCACCCATCTGCAAGCGCAATATCGCGGTCTGGTCGAACGCGCCGGCGGCACGCTGCTGTATCACGATGGCGGGCGCGAGGAGGCCTTGTCGCGCTTGCCGGAAATGCTCGGCCAGGCCGATGCCGTGATCTGTCCGATCGATTGCGTCGGGCACCCGGCGTACTACCAGCTCAAGCGGCACTGCAAACAAGCCGGCAAGCCCTGTGTGCTGCTGCGTCGCTCGGGCCTGGCCAGTTTCGCCGAAGGCTTGCGCCGGCTGGCCGACGGGCAAAGCGAATTCAGCGGCTACGGCAAGTCGGGTGTAGCCGAACCGGCCACGCAAATCATGCTTAAAGTCTAAATGGAGCACACCATGGAACACGCCACTCGAACACCGTAGCCCCATCCGCCCCCCCCTGAGCCCCGCCTTGTGCGGGGCTTTTCATTTGGCTGCCGACAGCCATCCCCCTGCTGCCC
>JAGUXX010000222.1 GCA_020061585.1 Betaproteobacteria bacterium
CATATTCCAGCGGCAAACGCAGGCCTTTCAGGATCGGCCCATTGGCCGGCAGGATCGGCTCGACGACGGGCGCCTCGGCGCGCGTCCAGGCAAACGTCTGGCCCTCATGCGGATGCGGCTCGCCGCGCCAGCGGGTGACGCGGAAGAAGCGCAACATCACCTCGGCATGCGGGTAGCTGTAGGCGCGACTCAACCACGGCCAGGCAGCCTCGACCTCGATACCCAGCTCCTCGCGCAGTTCGCGGTCCAGCGCCTGGCGCGCGGTTTCCCCCGCCTCCACCTTGCCGCCGGGAAACTCCCACCAGCCGGCATAGACCTTGCCGACCGGCCGACTGGCCATCAGGAAAGCGCCGTCCGGCCGCTCGATGACGGCGGCGGCCACCTCGACGCGCTGCCGACTCATTTCGGCGGAGGGCTATCCGACCAGGTGTCCGGCCCCGCTTCCGAACCAACTTCCAGCGCGGCCAGACGGGTTTCCAGCGCTTGCAGTTTCTCGCGCGTGCGCGCCAGCACCTGCGACTGCACGTCGAACTCCTCGCGGGTCACCAGATCGAGTTTGGACAACCAGGCGGCCAGACTGGCTTTGAGGTTTTTTTCGACATCCTTGGCCGGACTGTTGGAGAGAATTTCGGAAACTTTGCCGGCGACTTCCCGAGCGAGATTCGGTTTGATCATGAGGTTATTTCCAAGGTGAAATCAATGTGCGAGTTTAACAAACAGACCCGCGGAAATCGGGGAGCCAACGCAGTGCATGGGGTTTTCTTCATGCACCATTTAAGGGCCACATATTGCGCCAATATCGACCGCATCATTTTATGTAATTGATTTATATCAACATTTACAATTGGCACGGTTAATGCTGTATAGGATCGTGCACCATCGCACCATCCTTTCTGGAGATCCATCATGAAGAAATTGTCTTACCTGCTCATCCTGTCCGGTCTGGTTTCCGTATCCGCGATTGCCGCGGATAGCCCGCATAGCATTACCGGCAATCTCTACCTGGTTTCCGACTATCAATTCCGCGGCGTATCTCAAACCGACGAAGATCCGGCTATCCAAGGCGGCTTCGACTACGCCCATGCCAGCGGCTTTTACCTGGGCACCTGGGCATCGAACGTGGAATTTGGCGCCGCCAATTCGGAATGGGATGTTTACGGCGGATATGCCGGCAGCGTTGGCGACATCGGCTACAACGTCGGTCTGTTGCAGTATCTTTACCCCGACTACAGCGATGCCGACACCACTGAGGTTTACGCCGGCATAACCTACAAGCAATTTGGACTGAAGGCCTCGTATACCATTTCCGACGACTACTTCGACATCGGCAATGGTGATGGCACGGTCTACTGGGATGCGACCGCCAACTTCGAGCTGCCGGCCGGCTTTACCCTGGGCCTGCACTACGGCTTCACCGCGGGTTCGGGCAGTCAGGTCGATTACAGCGACTGGAAAATCGGCGTGACCAAGGAAGTCGGCGGCTTCAACCTCGGCTTGGCCTATGTCGATACCGATGAGAACTCATTCGGCAAGTTTGGCGACGAGCGCGTCATCCTTTCCATCGGCAAATCCTTCTGATGAACTTTTCCCGGTGGCGCCGCCACCGGGACCCCAAATTGGAGACCTGGCCATGAAATTTGTCACCGCCATCATCAAACCCTTCAAGCTCGACGAGGTGCGTGAAGCCTTGTCCGGGCTTGGGGTTTCCGGCATTACCGTTACCGAAGTCAAAGGCTTCGGTCGCCAGAAAGGCCATACCGAGCTGTATCGCGGCGCGGAATACGTCGTCGACTTTCTGCCCAAAGTGAAGATCGAGATCGCCATCAAGGCCGATCTGCTCGATCAAGCCATCGAAGCCATTTCCAAAGCGGCCCAGACCGGCAAGATCGGCGACGGCAAGATTTTCGTCTGGGATCTGGAACAGGTTGTGCGCATTCGGACCGGCGAAGTCGGCGAGACGGCGATCTAAGGAGAATTCACCATGAAAAAGCTCTTCGCTACATTATTGATGCTGGGCACGCTGGGTTTCACCGGCGCGGCCCTGTCGCAGGAAGCACCGCCGGAAATGCCGGCGATGACGACCGAAGCCGTCGCCGAGTCGATGGAAGCCGCACCGGCGATGGCCGAAGCCGTCCCCGCCGAAGCGGCTCCCGCCGAAGCGGCTCCCGCTGAAGCCGCGCCGGCGCCGGTTCCCGACAAGGGCGACACTGCCTGGATGATGCTCTCCACGCTGCTGGTGATCCTGATGATCATCCCCGGTGTGGCGCTGTTCTACGGCGGTCTGGTGCGCGCCAAGAACATGCTGTCGGTGCTGACCCAGGTGATGGCCATCTTCTGCATGATCTCGATCCTCTGGGCGATCTACGGCTACTCGCTGGCCTTCGGCGATGGCGGCGGTCTGAACTGGGCAATCGGCGACTTGAACAAGATGTTCCTGGCCGGCATTACCGCCGACAGCACGGCCGCGACCTTCACCGATGGCGTGGTGATTCCGGAACTGGTGTTCGTCGCCTTCCAGCTCACTTTCGCCGCCATTACCGTGGCGCTGATCGTCGGCGGCCTGGCCGAGCGAGTGAAGTTCTCCGCGCTGATGGTATTCGGCGCGCTGTGGTTCACCTTCTCCTACCTGCCGATCACGCACATGGTCTGGGCCACCGGCGGCTATCTGTTCGAAGCCGGCGACCTGGATTTCGCGGGTGGTACCGTGGTGCACATCAACGCCGGTATCGCGGCGCTGGTGGGCGCCCTCGTACTCGGCAAGCGCATCGGCTACGGTCGCGACGCAATGCCGCCGCACAGCCTGCCGATGACCATGATCGGCGCCTCGCTGCTGTGGGTGGGCTGGTTCGGTTTCAACGCCGGTTCCAACCTGGAAGCCACGGGCGGTGCCGGTCTGGCGTTCATCAACACCATCCTGGCGACCGCTGCCGCGGGCATGTCCTGGATGCTGGCCGAGTGGATGCTGCGCGGCAAGCCTTCGATGCTGGGACTGGCTTCCGGCGTCGTCGCGGGTCTGGTCGCCATCACTCCGGCGGCCGGTCTGGTGGGCACGATGGGGGCCATCGTGCTGGGCGGCATCGCCGGCGTGGGCTGTCTGTGGGGCGTCACCGGCCTGAAGAAGGCGCTGGGCTATGACGACTCACTCGACGTGTTCGGCATCCACGGCATCGGCGGCATCATCGGCGCGATCGGCACCGGTATCTTCGTCTCGACTTCGCTCGGCGGTGTCGGCGTGGACGACTACTCGATGGGCGGTCAGGTCATGACCCAGGCGACCGGCGTATTGCTGACCATCGTCTGGTCCGGCGTCGTCAGTCTGGTGCTGTTCAAGCTGATCGACATGACCATGGGTCTGCGCGTATCCGAAGAACAGGAACGCGAAGGTCTCGATACCGCCAGCCACGGCGAACGGGCCTACAACATGTGATCCTGCCAGTCCGGCAAAAAGGGCGCCTGAAGGCGCCCTTTTTTTATTCCGCCGTCTCCTTGCGGCGCGGCATGAAGCTGTTGCGGATCCAGTTTGTTCGCCGACGGATCAGCGTTTCTGTCCCGCCATTTTTTCGTACATCTGCCCCAGATTGAGCTGCGCCTTGGCGTAGCCCTGATCGGCGGACTTCTGGAACCAGGCCAGCGCTTCGCCATCGTTCTTCTCCACCCCCAGCCCATCGCGGTAGAGCACGCCGAGATTGTGTTGCGCGACCATGTCGCCGGCTTCGGCGGCTTTGCGATACCACTTGCCGGCGACGGCCAGGTCTTTTGCCACACCGATGCCCTGTTCAAAAATGACGCCGAGGTTGTTCTGCGCGGCGATGTCGCCGGCTTCGGCGGCTTTGCCGAGCCAGACCACCGCTTCATCCGCCGCGCCGGATTTATGCAGCAGCCAACCCAGACGGCTCTGCGCCGCGGCGACATTTTTTTCGGCGGCCTGGCGGTACCAGCGTAGCGCTTCGGCCGCGTTCTTCTCGCCACCCTGGCCTTGTTCGGCCATCAGCCCCAGGTTGTACCAGGCCAGCGCCTCGTTTTGCGCGGCGGCCTTGAGAAACCAGTCACGCGCCTGCCCGGCGTCAGCGGTCACGCCCAGACCTTCGCGGTACATGCGGCCGAGGTTGTTCTGCGCGGTGGCATCGTTGCCGGCCGCTCCGCGCTGATACCAGTTCAATGCGGCGGAGGGATCCGGCTTGCCGACGGCGCCGGTTTCATGCAGCCAGCCCAGATGCGTCGCCGCGGCGGCATCACCGGCTTCAGCGGCGATCTGGAACCAGCGCGCGGCTTCAGCCATGTCGCGCGGCACGCCCTGACCCTTTTCGAACATCCAGGCCAGCCGACTTTGCGAAGCGACATGGCCCTGGCTGCCGGCCAACGCCAGCCAGTTGGCGGCGGCGGGCAGATCTGGCGCCACGCCACCCAGACCATCCTTGAGGATCAGACCGAGATTGCCCTGCGCCTCGGCGTTGCCGGCCTCGGCGGCCTTGGTGAACCACTTGACCGCTTCGGTGTAATCGGTTTTCACACCCTGACCATAGGCGTACTTGATGCCGAGATTGTTCTGCGCCGGCACATCGCCCAGTTCCGCCGCCTTGTGCGTCCAGAACGCCGCGAGTTCAGGACTGATCGGCACGCCCAGGCCCTTTTCGTGCATCAGCGCCAGTTGCGATTGGGCGGCGGCCAGATTGAGTTCCGCCGCGCCGGTCATCAACACGGCGGCGCGCTCGGCATCAGGCGCGACCCCCTGTCCTTTGAGGAACAACAGGCCCAGGTTGTACAAGCCGGTGGGTTCATTCTGCTTGGCGGCGCGTTCATACCATTTGGCGGCTTCGGTGACGTCCTTGCCGACCCCCAGGCCTTGCTCGAACAGCCAGCCCATCTTGGTCTGCGCTTCGGCATCGCCGGCGTTGGCCGCCATCTGGTAGTAACGCAACGCCATCTGCATGGCTTGCAGCGGATCCGGGATCAGTTGGGTCGGCATGATCGGGCCGGCGGCCACAGCGGTTACGCTGTGCAAGGCCAGAGCAAGGGTGAGGGCACGCAATTTCATGGCGGTTCCTTTTTGACGATACAAAAATTTTTATCTGGTTTGGCTCAAACGATACAGCACCGGTACGTCGATCCAGGCCGACACCGGCTGACCGTTCCTGCGCGCCGGCAGATAGCGCCAGGTCTTGAGCTGGGCCAGCGCGTCCTGATCCAGGATGCCCGAACCGCTGCTTTGTTTCAGCCACATTTTGCCCGGCCGACCATCGGACAGCACTTCCACCCGAACGGTGACGCGACCTTCGACACCGCGAATGTTCGCCAGCACCGGGTAGTGGATGCTGGGATTATCCGGCGCGTAGGCGGGCTGTTCGGCCATCTGACGATCCGGTAACGGCGCGCGGTTATCGGGTTGCTCATGTCCTGGCAACGGCAACGGGCAATAGTTGGACGGCGCCAACACATCGAGGCGCTGAATTTCGCTATCCGGCCGCACCACTTGCACCGCCACCGGCTGTATCGCCCGCAACACCATCGGCGCATGCCCGGACTCGCGCGCCGCCTGCAGCAGCATGGTGGAGGCGGCGGCTCTCGACGCGGCGAGCTGGTCGCCATCGCTTTCACCGGCCCGGGATATCTTGCCGGGCAATCCGCCGGATACCGCTGCGGTGTTGGTGCTCGCCGCGCTGAACCGACTCGTCGACGCGTCGCCGCTGACTCCGCCCCCCGCCG
>JAGUXX010000014.1 GCA_020061585.1 Betaproteobacteria bacterium
CGTGACCGCGCTCAATGACGTGAATCTCGATGTGCGGGCCGGCGAACTGGTAGCGTTGCTGGGCCCCAGCGGGTCGGGCAAAACCACGCTGCTGCTATGCACCAGCCTGATTGTCGAACCCAGTGCCGGGGCGATCGCGATGAACGGGAAAGATATCTATCGTGACGGATGGACCGGGATCGACGTGAAACGCTTCCGGCGCGAGAACATCGGCTTCATCTTCCAGGCGCACAACCTGATTCCCTTCCTCTCGGCGCTGGACAACATCGCCCTCGCCATGCAGCTGAACGGGGTCGGCAAACGCGCGTCCCGCGCCCGCGCGCGCGAACTGCTCGAATACCTGGAGATCGGCCACCGGGCCGACAACCTGCCCGGCATGCTCTCCGGCGGCGAGCAGCAACGCGTCGCGATTGGGCGGGCGCTGGCCAACGAGCCGCCGCTGATCTTCGCCGACGAGCCCACCGCCGCCCTGGACACCGGGCGCGGCATGAAGGTCATGGAACTGTTGAAGCGCGTGGCGCGGGAGAAGAATTCGGCCATCATCGCGGTGACCCACGATGTGCGCATGATCGCCGGCTTCGACACCCTCTACCACATGGACGACGGCCGCCTGTCGCGCACCGACGCCGAAGCAGTCGAGGCGCTGGCATCGCCGCATTGATACGCAACGTGCATGCCGGATAGCGTCCTGATCTCCCTCTTCCTGGTCGGCCTGCTGGGCGGCGTACACTGCGTCGGCATGTGCGGCGGCATCGTCAGCGCGCTGTCGTTCCAGGCCGGCCTGCCCATGCACGGCCAGCCGCTCCGGCACCTCGCCTACAACGCCGGGCGCATTCTGAGCTACGTCATCGCCGGCGGCATCGTCGGCGGCATCGGCCAGGCCGGCGTGTTCCTGGCGGGACGCCAGCTGGCGCCGTTTCACTACCTGTTCGCCAACCTCATGCTCGTGGCCCTGGGGCTGTACATGATGGGCGTCACCCGCTTTCTCGCCCCGTTCGAGCGGGCTGGCGGGGTACTCTGGCAAAAGATTCAGCCGCTATCCAGGCGCCTCCTCCCGGCCCGAACTGCGGGGCAGGCGTTCGCGGTGGGCATCGTCTGGGGCTGGCTGCCGTGCGGACTGGTCTATTCCGCCCTGGCCACCGCGCTAACCACGGGTTCGGTGGCGGGCGGCATGTACGCGATGCTGGCCTTCGGGCTGGGGACGCTGCCGAACCTGTTGCTGGCCGGGCTGATGGCGGCCCGCCTGCGCGGCTTCATCAACCGACCCGCCGTCAAATATACTGGCGGCATGACCGTCCTGCTTTTCGGGGCTTACGGCTGCTGGTTCGCCTTGCGGAAGATGCTGAGCTGACCATGCCCGACGCCATCGTCGTTGAACATCTCGCCAAGCGGTTCGATACGGTGGAAGCCGTGGCCGGCATTACCTTCAGCGTGCGGCGCGGCGAGCTGTTCGGGTTTCTCGGCCCCAACGGCGCCGGCAAGAGCACCACCATCAACCTGCTCACCGGACTGGCCCGGCCCGATGCCGGCTCCATCCGCCTCGGCGGCATCGACTGTACCCGGCGGCCCCGGGCGGCCCAGCATCTCATCGGCGTGGTGCCGGACGAGAGCAATCTCTATCCCGAACTCAGCGGTTCCGAGAACCTCGCCTTCTGCGGGGCGCTCTACGGGATGGCGAAACGGGAGCGGGAGGCACGGGCGCGTGAGCTGCTGGACACCTTCGGCCTGGGCGATGCGGCGGCGCGCAAGTTCGGCGGCTACTCCAAGGGCATGAAGCGCAAGCTCACCATCGCCGCCGGCATCATCCACCGGCCGGAGATCCTGTTCCTGGACGAGCCCACCACCGGCATCGACGTGGCCAGCGCCCGGCAGGTGCGCCAGCTCATCGCCGACCTGAACCGCGCCGGCACCACCCTCTTTCTCACCACCCATTACATCGAGGAGGCGGAACGGCTGTGCCAGCGCATCGCCTTCATCGTCTCCGGCCGCATCGTGGGCATCGACTCGGTCGAGCATCTGCTCCAACCGCTGCAAGGCAGGCATGCGGTGCAAATCGCCGGCAGCCTGGACGGCGTGCCTGAAGGGCTTGCCGAGGCCTTCCCCGGCCTGGCATTCGCCTGCCCGGAACCCGGCATGCTCCGGGTCGAGGCGGGCGAACCGGTGCGCGTCGGCGCCGTGGTCCGCTTCCTGGAAGAACGGGGCATCGAGGTCGCCGAGGCGCGCCGGTTGCGGCCTTCCCTGGAGGAGGTTTTCGTGCGCGTAACTGGTCTCGCGGCCGAAGCCATGCGGAAGCAACATGAGCAGGCGGGAGGCGGCCAATGAAAGGGTGGATCGCCTTCTGGGCCATCCTGCGCAAGGATGTGCGCACCTATTACCTGAAACCGCCCAACATCAGCTGGGGGCTGATCTTCCCCCTGGCCTGGACCGGCATGTTCTTCATCCGCACCGGCGGGGGCGTGGAAGACATCCTGTCGCTCCTGCCCGGGGTGGCGGCGATCTCCATCCTGTTCGGCACCACCTCCATGCTGGCGATCACGGTCACCTTCGAGAAGAAGGGCCGTTCCTTCGAGCGGCTACTGCTGGCGCCCATCCCGCTGGAGCTCCTGATGCTGGCCAAGACCGCGGGCGCCATCCTGTTCGGGGTGGCCAACGCCTGCGTGCCGGTGATCATGGCGGCCTTCCTCGCCGATCTTTCCACGGTGGCCTGGGGCGGCTTCGCGGCGGCCGTCTTCCTGGTCTCGGTGGCCTCCACCTTTCTCGGCCTGTTCATCGCCGTCGCGGTCAGCGAGGTGTTCGAGGCCCAGACCTTCTCCAACTTCTTCCGCTTCCCGATGATCTTCCTGTGCGGCCTGTTCTTCCCCGTCGAGAACCTGCCCATGCTGCTCCAGCCGTTGGCCTGGCTCCTGCCCCTGACCTACGGGGCCGACGCGCTGCATGGCGCGGTGCACGGGGGAAACCGCCTGCCCGTCGCCCTCGATCTGCTCATACTATGCGCCTACTGCGCCGGCCTGTTCGCGCTGAGCCTTTTCAATATCAGGCGGCGGTGGATTGCCTGAAATCCGGCCCCCTGCCCCTGCCGGAGAGCTACGCGCAGGGTTTCGCCTTGGGGCGCGCTCCTAAACGGTGGCAGGACCCAGGCACCCTTCAGCCTGATGCGCGAGGCCCGCCGCCATTTGTCCGACGGTAGCCAGGCGCTGGCCGTGGCACAGGCGGCCGGTCGCGGCCCGGGCGAGTTTGTTGGCGCGCTCGATTTCCTCGATGTGGGCGCGCACCGCCTGGCGCGATGCCAGCAGGATGTCGCGCAGCGCATACACCTCGCGCGGGGTATGCCAGCGCGCGGGCGGCTCGGCGGCCTGCTCCCGCAAGGGGCTGGTCTGCCGCGCCAGTTGCTTGATCGGCTCGACCAGCAACTTGCGCAACATGACGCTGAGCAGGAGGAACAACAACATCACCAGGCCGGTGAAGATGCCGATGACGACCAGCGTGATTTGCCGCGC
>JAGUXX010000058.1 GCA_020061585.1 Betaproteobacteria bacterium
GCCGCGAATCGCGTCGCCGACCGCTTGCCCGTCGAGCAACACCTCGCCGCCGTCAAAGCGCAGTTGCAGGCCGCGCGCCAGCATGGCCAGACCGGCCTCGTCGTCCAGCGCGATGCCGGCGCCTTGCGCGGCATGGGCGGCGACGCGATAGATCGCGCCGCTGTCGAGATAATGGAAACCCAGCGCCCGCGCCGCCAGCTCGGCGACGGTGCCCTTGCCGGAGGCCGAGGGACCATCGATGGCGATCACCGGTACCGGGTTTTCGGCGTTGAAGTTCGACATGACGCTATCACCTTGAAAAAAAGTTGTGCATTTTCGCCTGTTTTTCGGCCTTGGGGCCGGTTCGCAAATAGCGTAAAACCGGATCGAATCCGATAATTGAAGCGCGGCCAGACTTTCTGGCGCGTGAATATTTCCAAAGAGGCAAGCAGATGACCAACCGCAATGAGTATGTGGAAAACTTGAAAGTCCATCTCGACCAGTGGAATAGCGAGATCGCCAAGTGGGAGGCCAAAGCCAAGATCGCCAGGACCGATCTGCGCATCGACTACGAAATGCGATTGGAAGCGTTGCGCAAACAGCGCGACGAAGCCAAGGAAAAACTGGACACGCTACAGAAATCCGCCGGCGATGCCTGGCAGGATCTGGCCCGCGGCGCCGATGAGGCTTGGACGAAGATGCGCGAAGCCGTGGAAAAAGCCAGCGCTCACTTCCAGAAATAAACCTCGCGTTGGGCAACTGCGTCGTTTCGGCGGGTGAAACTGTGCCCGAATCGGTGTCAACTTCTACCTGGAAAGAAGTCTTCATGAGCAAGAAAAAAATCCTGGCCATGGTCATCGCGGGCGGTGAAGGGTCGCGCCTGTACCCACTGACGGCGGAGCGTTCCAAACCGTCCGTGCCGTTTGGCGCGCGTTACCGCATCGTCGATTTCGTGCTGTCCAATCTGGTCAATTCCGGCATCCACTCGATCTATCTGCTGGTGCAGTACAAATCGCAATCGCTGATCGAGCATGTGCGCAAGGCCTGGGTCATGCCGCCCTTGTTGCAGGAGCAGTTCATCACCGTCGTGCCGCCGCAGATGCGGCGCGGCCAGGACTGGTTCCAGGGCACGGCGGATGCGATCTACCAGAACATGAATCTGATCCGGCAACATAGCCCGGATCTGGTGCTGGTGTTCGGCGCCGACCACATTTACCGCATGGACATCCGCCAGATGGTCGATTTCCATATCAATAATAACGCCGGCGCCACGGTCGCCGCGCTGCCGGTACCGCTACAGCATGCCAGCGGTTTCGGCATCATCGCCGCCGATGCCGACGGCCGCATCCGCGCCTTCCAGGAAAAGCCCGCGCGTCCGCCGGCGATGCCGAATCGACCCAGCCATGCCTTCGCCTCGATGGGCAATTACCTGTTCGACACGGAAGTGCTGCTGAATGCGCTGGAAAGCAGCAATGCGTCCGGCGGCCATGACTTCGGCCAGCATGTCCTGCCCAATCTGCTGGAAAGCGGCGGCCTGTATGCCTATGACTTCAGCAGCAATGTCGTGCCGGGCGTGCGCGCCTACGAAGAGCCCGCCTACTGGCGCGATGTCGGCACGCTCGACGCCTATTTCGAGGCCAATATGGACGTGCTCGGGCTGGAAGCCAACTTCGATGCCTTCAATTCGCGCTGGCCGATCTTTTCCAGCAACTACCAGGGTCCGGTGGCCAATTTCATCGACGCCGAGGTGCAGCGCAGCATCATCAGCGCCGGCTGTCTGATCAACGGCGCGAAAGTCCGAAACTCCATCCTGCGCCGCGAAGTGGTGCTGGAACCGGGCGTGGAAATCGAGGACTGCATCATCATGGATTACGTGGTGGTGCGGCGCGGCGCGAAATTGAAGCGGGTGATCATCGACCGCTACAACGAGATTCCGGAAGATGCGCGCATCGGCTTCGACCCCGCCGCCGACCTGTCACGTTTCAAGGTGACCGACAACGGCATCGTGGTGATCCCGGAAGGCCAGCCGTTCCAGACCGCCCGCACCTCGTTCAGCGGGGAAACCTGATGTCGGCTTACACCGTCTGGCCGGGCCGGCCCTACCCGCTCGGCGCGACCTGGGATGGCGAAGGGGTGAATTTCGCGCTGTTTTCGGAACATGCCGAGAAAGTCGAGTTGTGCCTGTTCGATGCCAAGGGTCGGCGTGAAATCGATCGCCTGACCATGCCGGAACAGACCGATCAGGTCTGGCACGCCTATCTGCCGCAGGTACGGCCGGGACAGTTGTACGGCTACCGCGTGCACGGCCCCTACAATCCGGAAGCCGGCCAGCGCTTCAACGCCAACAAGCTGTTGCTCGACCCCTACGCCAAATCCATCGTCGGCCAGATGGACTGGTCCGACGCGCATTTCGGTTACCGCGTCGGCCATCGCCGCCAGGACCTTTCCTTCGATCGCCGCGACAGCGCCGCCGGCATGCTCAAAAGTCAGGTCATCGACCCGGCCTTCACCTGGGGCGACGATCGGCCGCCGGCGACCCCCTGGCATGACACGGTGATCCACGAACTGCATGTCAAGGGTTACACCCAGTTGCATCCGGAAGTGCCGTCCAGCCTGCGCGGCACCTATGCCGGCCTGGCCACCGCGCCGGTGATCGCGCACCTGAAGAAGCTCGGCGTTACCGCCGTGGAACTGATGCCGGTGCACGCTTTCGTCGACGACCGGCATCTGGTGGAAAAGGGCCTGCGCAATTACTGGGGCTATAACTCGGTCGGTTTCTTCGCGCCGGATGCGCGCTATCTCAGCGGCACCTGCCCCGGCAACCCGATCAACGAATTCAAGACCATGGTCAAGTCGCTGCACTCGGCCGGCATCGAAGTCATCCTCGACGTGGTCTACAACCACACCGCCGAGGGCAACCAGCTCGGGCCGACGCTGTGTTTCAGAGGCATCGACAACGCCGCCTACTATCGCCCGATGCCGGGGGAGCCGCGCTACTACCGTGACTACACCGGCTGCGGCAACACGCTGAACATGCTGCATCCGCGAGTGCTGCAACTGATCATGGATTCACTGCGCTACTGGATCCAGGAAATGCACGTCGACGGCTTCCGTTTCGACCTGGCGTCGGCGCTGGCGCGGGAACTGCACGAAGTCGACCGGCTGTCGGCGTTTTTCGACATCATTCACCAAGACCCGGTGATTTCGCGGGTCAAGCTGATCGCCGAACCCTGGGATCTGGGCGAAGGCGGTTACCAGGTCGGCAATTTTCCGGTCGGCTGGACCGAGTGGAACGGCAAATACCGCGACGCGGTGCGCGCCTTCTGGAAGGGCGAGGGTGGCCGCATCGGCGAACTCGCCTACCGGCTCACCGGCTCCTCCGACCTGTATGGCCGTGAGAGCCGGCGGCCCTATGCCAGCATCAACTTCGTCACCGCCCACGACGGTTTCAGCCTGCGCGACCTGGTCAGCTACAACGACAAGCACAACACCGCCAACGGCGAGGACAACCGCGACGGCGAAGCGCACAACCTGTCGTGGAATTGCGGCGCCGAAGGTCCCAGCCAGGTCGCCGAGATCCGCGAGCTGCGCGCCCGCCAGCGACGCAATCTGCTCGCCACCCTGTTGCTGTCGCAAGGCGTGCCGATGTTGCTGGCCGGCGACGAACTGGGGCGCAGCCAGCAGGGCAACAACAATGCCTACTGTCAGGACAACGCGCTGAGCTGGGTCAATTGGAAGCTGGGCGCCGAAGACAAGCATTTCCTCGAATTCACCCGGCGCATGATCAAGCTGCGCCATGATCATCCGATCTTCCGCCGCCGCAAATTTTTCGAAGGCCGGCCGATCCACGGCGGCGCGGTGAAGGATATTGCCTGGCACAATCCGAACGGCACCGAGATGAGCGAGGAAGAGTGGAACCAGCACTTCGCGCGCAGCCTGTGCGTTTACCTGTCCGGCAGCGCGCTCGACGAATGCGACCGTTTCGGTCAGCCGATCCGCGATGACGACTTTCTGCTGCTGATCAATGCCCATTACGAAACCATACCTTTCCAGTTGCCCGACTACGTCGGCGATGAAGCCTGGCTGTGCGTGCTGGATACCGCCTATGCCGAAGGACTCGCCACCGATGGCCGCTATTGCGGCGGCAGCACCTTCCCCTTGCATGGCCGCTCCCTGGCCTTGCTGACCCGCCCGCACCGCCCCGCCGAACCGCAATGACCACTTCTTCCCCCCTGCAACAACTGGCCGATCTCGCCGGCATCGTGTCCGAGTTTTACGATATCTGGGGCACGCCGCACACCACTTCCGACCATTCACGGCGCGGTCTGCTGCAAGCCATGGGCATCGCCTGCGCTGACGACCAGGCTATCGCCGCCTCGCTGGCCGACTGGCACCACCAGCATTGGCTGCGGCGTTTGGCGCCCGTCCAGGTCATCGCCGCCGGACAAGCGGCGCGGCTGCGTTTCAATCTGCCGCAAGCCGAACTGACCACGCGTCTCGACTGGCGACTGCTGCTGGAAGACGGCACGCCGCTGAGCGGCGAATTTCTGCCCGCCGAGCTGCCGTCGCTGGACACCGCCGAAGTCGACGGCGCGCCCTGGCGGGCGATCGAACTCGAACTGCCGGCGATCGACGCCATCGGCTATCACCAACTGCGGATCGGCGACGACCAGCTCAGCCTGATCGTGCATCCGCCGCAATGCCACCAGCCGCTGGATGAACAACAACGGGTCTGGGGACTGTCGCTGCAACTATACGGCGTGCGCTCGCGGCGCAACTGGGGCATCGGCGATTTCACCGATCTGCGCCATCTCGCGGTTTGGGCCGCGCAAGCCGGCGCCGCGCTGATCGGCGTCAACCCGCTGCACGCGCTGTTCCCGCACAACCCGCGCCATGCCAGCCCGTACAGCCCGTCGAGTCGCGAATTTCTCAACACCCTGTATCTGGATGTCGAAGCCGTGCCGGATTATCAGGAAAGCGCCGGCGCCCGCGCCATCGTCGAAATGCCCGATTTCCAGGCGCGTCTGAATGCCCTGCGTGAATCCGAACTGGTCGATTACACCAGTGTTGCGCAGCTCAAGAGCATCGTTCTGGAACGCCTGTATCGACATTTCCGCAAGCATCATCTGCTGGCCGATACCCCGCGCGGCGGCGATTTCCGGCGCTATCAGCGGCAAGGTGGCGATGATCTGGCGCGCTTCGCGCTGTACCTGGCGCTACAGGAACACCTCTACGCGCAAGATCCGGACTACTGGGGCTGGCCGGTCTGGCCAGAGGAATTCCGCGATCCGGCGTCACCGGCGGTCAGCGCCTTTGCCGCTGAGCAAATCGAACGCGTTGAATATTTCCAATACCGGCAATGGCTCGCCGCCGCACAACTGCAAGCCGCCGGCGAGGCGGCGCGGCGCGGCGGCATGCGCATCGGCCTGTATCAGGATGTGGCGGTCGGCGTCGATCTGGGCGGCGCCGACACCTGGGCAAATCGCCAGTTGTACGCCATCGGCGCGCGCATCGGCTGCCCGCCGGACGACTTCAGCCTGATGGGCCAGGATTGGGGTTTGCCGCCATGGATACCGGAACGCCTGCGCGAACATGCGTACGCCCCGTTCATCGCCATGCTGCGCGCCAATATGCGCGGCGCCGGCGCGCTGCGGCTGGACCACGTGATGGGCCTGATGCGGCTGTACTGGGCGCCGCCCGGCGAGGATGCGCGCAGCGGCGCTTACCTGAATTACCCGTTGGCCGATCTGCTCGGCATCCTGGCGCTGGAAAGCCGACGCAACCAATGCCTGATCGTCGGCGAGGATCTCGGCACCGTGCCGGACGAAGTTCGCGGCGTGCTCTATCAACTGGGCGTGCTGTCGTATCGGCTGTTCTATTTCGAGCGCAACTGGGGAGCGGAAAACCATGGCGCGATGAAACTGCCGCACGAATATCCGGCGCAAGCCCTGGTCGCCGCCAGCACCCACGACCTGCCGACGCTGGTCGGCTTCTGGCAAGGCGCGGACATCGAACTGCGCACCCGCCTGGATCTGTACCCCGATCAGGCGATGCGCAGCCGGCAGATCGCCGAACGCGACCAGGATCGCGGCCGCCTGCTCGCCACCCTGGCCCAGGTCGGCCTGCTGCCGGAAGGTCTGTCCGAAGACCCGGCGCAGGTACCGCGGATGACCCCCGAGCTGCTGCGCGCCATCCACCGCTACCTGGCGCGCACGCCATCGAAACTGTTCATGCTGCAGGCCGAAGACCTGCTCGGCCAGGCCGATCAGGCCAATCTGCCGGGCACCGTCGACCAGCACCCCAACTGGCAACGCAAACTCAGGCTCGACATCGAGGCCTGGAACGACGATAAAGATATTCTGTCCATGACCGAGATCCTGAACGCCGAACGCAACATCCGACATTCGGACGAGCCAAGACCGACGTAGCGCCGGGCCATCGCCCGGCAAGGAGTTGATGCATGCCGCAAGCGAACCACAACCCCGCCGAACTGGAAGCGATTCTGGAACGGCATGGCTGTATCCCGAATCAACTGCTGCAAATCCTGATCGAACTTCAGGAATCCGATGGCTGGATCGCCCCGGCGACCATCGACCTGCTGGCCGAGCGCCTGAACCTGCCGCGCGCCCGCATCGAAGGCGTCATCGGGTTCTACAGCTTTCTCCACGATCAACCGGTCGGCCAGTTCCGCCTGTTGTTCTCCGACAACATCACCGACCGCATGCTGGGCAACCAGGATCTGCTCGACTACCTGTGCAACAGGCTGTGGGTGGAACGCGGTCATGTCTCCGAGGACGGCCTGGTTTCGGTCGACACCACCTCCTGCACCGGCATGTGCGATCAAGGCCCGGCGATGCTGGTCAACGGCTGGGCAATCCCGCGCCTGAGTCGCGAACGGCTCGACCAGATCGCCGATCTGGTGCTGGCCAAGACGCCGCTGACGCAATGGCCAAACGAGCTTTTCGCCATCGACGACAACCTCCGCCGCGCCGACATCCTGCTCGGCAACAGCCTGCAACCCGGCGATGCGCTGCGCGCGGCGATCGCTCAGGTGTGCGAGCCGGGCAGCGCCTTGGAGGCCGCCGCCAACGCGCGCTCCTGGCGCGAAGGCC
>JAGUXX010000237.1 GCA_020061585.1 Betaproteobacteria bacterium
CGCGTGATCCTCGACCGCCGCGCCGCCATCCGCGCCGCCATCGTCGCCGCCGAGCCGCGCGACATCGTCGTGCTGGCCGGCAAGGGGCATGAGGAGTACCAGGAAATTCACGGCGTCAAACACCCGTTCTCCGACCTTGCCGAAGCGCGTCTGGCGCTGGCCGAGAGAAGCTCAATCGCGACAAGGAACAACCATGCGTCTGCATGAACTCGCCCAGGCCCTGAACGCCGCCGCGGTCGGCGCCGACGTGGAAATCGGCGCGGTGGTCAGCGACTCCCGCAAACTGATCCCGGGCTGTCTGTTCGTGGCGCTCAAGGGCCCGCGCTACGATGGCCACCGGTTCGCCGCCCAGGCCCTGGAACAGGGCGCTGCGGCGGTGATGGCGCGGGCCGACGCGAAACTGGCGATCAGTCCGGCGTTGATCGTCGATGACACGCTGCTGGCGCTGGGTCAACTGGCGGCCTGGCATCGCGCCCGCCTGCCGGCCAAGGTCGCCGCCATTACCGGCAGCAACGGCAAGACCACGGTGAAGGAAATGCTCGCCGCGATACTCGCCGTCGAGGTCGGCGCGGAGGGCGTGCTGGCCACCGAGGGCAATCTCAACAACGACATCGGCATGCCGCTGACCTTGTTGCGGCTGACCCCGGCGCACCGCTACGCGGCGATCGAAATGGGCATGAATCATCCGGGAGAAATCGCCTACCTGACCGACATCGCGCGGCCGGACGTGGCGCTGGTCAACAACGCCTTGCGCGCGCATCTCGAAGGCCTCGGCAACGTCGCGGCGATCGCCCGCGCCAAGGGCGAAATCTATGCCGGACTGAAGGATGACGGCATCGCCATCATCAATGCCGACGATCCGCACGCCAACCTTTGGCGCGACCTCGCCAGTCAGCATCCGGTGATGAGCTTCGGCGTCGGCGAACAGGCCGATGTGCGGATCCGCTCCAGCAGCGGCCCGCTGTGGCTGCAAACCCCGGTCGGCGCCATCGAAACCGTGCTGCGGGTTCCCGGCGAACACAATCGCCGCAATGCCGCCGCCGCCGCGACGCTGGCGCTGGCGTTGGGCGTCGACGCGGCGACGATCGCCGAAGGCTTGGCGAACTATGGCGGAGTCAAAGGCCGTCTGCAAAGCCATGCCGGCATCCTCGGCGCGACACTGATCGACGATAGCTACAACGCCAATCCGGATTCCGTGCAGGCGGCGATCCAAGTGCTCGCCGGCTGCCCCGGACAACGCATTCTGGTACTGGGCGACATGGGCGAACTCGGCGCGGATGCCGTGCATCTGCATCGCGAGGTCGGCGAGAAGGCGCGCGCCGCCGGTATCGATCGCCTGCTGTGCCTGGGCGAGCTGACGCTGAATACGGTTCAGGCGTTCGGCGAGCGCGGCATGCACTTCGAGCGCATCGAAGAACTGCTGGCGGAAATCGAATGCGCGCTGGCGCCGGATGTCACGCTGCTGGTCAAGGGATCGCGGTTCATGAAGATGGAACGCGTGGTGCGGTCGTTCGTGGCGAGCGACGACGACGCGACGGAGGGCAAGTCATGCTGCTGATGCTCGCCCAGTGGCTCGGCCACGACATCCGCGCCTTCAACGTGTTCCAGTACATCACCCTGCGCGGCGTGCTGGCGGCGCTCACCGCGTTGATGATTTCCTTCATCCTCGGCCCGGCGATGATCCGCAAGCTGACCGAACTGAAAGTCGGCCAGCCGGTGCGCGACGACGGTCCGCAAACCCACCTGGTCAAGGCCGGCACGCCGACCATGGGCGGCGCGCTGATCCTTGCCTCGATCACCCTGACCACGCTGTTGTGGGCCGATCTGAGCAATCGTTATGTGTGGATCGCGCTGCTCACCCTGGTCGGCTTCGGCGCCATCGGCTGGGTCGACGACTGGCGCAAGGTTGTGGAAAAGAATCCGCGCGGCCTGGCGTCGCGCTGGAAGTATTTCTGGCAATCGGTGATCGCCGCCGGCATCGCCGCCTGGCTGGCCTGGTCGGCGCATCTGCCGGCGCAGACCGAGCTGATCGTGCCGTTTTTCAAACACCTCGTCATGCCGCTGGGCGCGGTCGGCTTCGTCGTACTGGCCTACTTCGTCATCGTCGGCACCAGCAACGCCGTAAACCTGACCGACGGCGCCGATGGTCTGGCGATACTGCCCACCGTCATGGTGTCCGGCGCGCTGGCCATCTTCGCCTACGTCGCCGGCCATGCCGTGTTCTCCAAATACCTCGGCCTGCCGCACATCCCCGGGGCCGGCGAACTGGTGGTGTTCTGTACCGCGATGGTCGGCGCCGGGCTGGCCTTCCTGTGGTTCAACGCCTATCCGGCGGAAGTGTTCATGGGTGACGTCGGCGCCTTGGCGCTGGGCGCCGCGCTCGGCGTGGTGGCGGTGATCGTGCGCCAGGAAATCGTGCTGTTCATCATGGGCGGCGTGTTCGTCGCCGAGGCCATCTCGGTGATGTTGCAGGTCGGCTCCTACAAGCTGCGCGGCAAGCGCGTGTTCCTGATGGCGCCGATCCACCACCATTTCGAAAAGAAGGGCTGGAAAGAAACCCAGGTAGTGGTGCGCTTCTGGATCATCTCGATGATCCTGGTGTTGATCGGTCTGGCTTCGCTGAAATTGAGGTAAGCGGACATGAATCAACAGGCATCCAGTTTCTTCAACATCAAAGCCCTGGTGGTCGGCTTGGGCGACACCGGCGCCTCCTGCGTGCGCTGGCTGCTCGAACACGACGCCACGGTGCGCGCCACCGATACGCGCGGCGAGCCGCCGCATGCCCAGCATCTGCGCGAGGCCTTCCCGGAAGTGCCGCTGACCCTGGGCGGCTTCGACGACGCCGATTTCGACTGGGCCGATCTGGTGGTGGTCAGCCCTGGCGTGCCGCTGTCGACACCGGCCATCCAGCGCGCGCTGGCGGCCGGCAAGGATGTCGTCGGTGATGTCGAACTGTTCGCCCGCGCCATCCGCGGCAGTTCCGCCAAAGTCATCGCCATCACCGGTTCGAATGGCAAGAGCACGGTAACCTGCCTGGTCGGCCATCTGTGCGCGGCGGTCGGCCTGGATACCGTGGTCGCCGGCAATATCGGCCTGCCGGTGCTGGAAGCGCTGGACAACCGGGAAACCATCAACCGCGACCCGGATGTCTGGGTGCTGGAACTGTCCAGCTTCCAGCTCGAAACCACCGCCAGCCTGCGTCCCGACGCGGCCACCGTGCTGAACATCTCGCAGGATCATCTGGATCGTTATGCCGACCTGGACGATTACGCGACGGCCAAGGCGCGCGTCTTCGCCGGCAACGGGGCACAGGTGCTGAACCTCGACGATGCGGCGGTGATGGCGATGGCCTTGCCGGGCCGCGCCATCTCGACCTTCAGCATCGATATGGGAGCGCACCCTTCCCCCTTCCCCCTTCACCCCTCACCCGTTTCTTACGGCCTGACGCTGCGCAAAGACCGGCTGTGGCTGGCGGAAGGCGAGGACGCCTTGTTGCCGGTGGACAAACTGCCGATCGCCGGCTTGCACAATGCCGCCAACGCTTTGGCCGCCCTGGCGCTGTGCCGCGCCATCGACCTGCCCTATGATGGACTGGTGCCGGCGTTGAAGACCTTCGAAGGTCTGCCGCATCGCGTGCAGCGGGTGGCTGAAATCAACGGCCGCACGTTCTACGACGATTCGAAAGGCACCAATGTCGGGGCCACCGTCGCCGCGCTGCTGGGTTTCACCGAACCAGTGGTGTTGATCGCCGGCGGCGATGGCAAGGGCCAGGATTTCGCGCCCTTGCGCGCGGCGGTGCGCAACGCCCGCGGCGTGGTGCAGATCGGCCGGGATGGTCCGCTGCTGGCCTCGGCTATAGGCGACGCCTGCCCGGTGGTTCGCGCCGAGAGCATGCACGAGGCGGTGCGCCTGGCGTTCGAGCTGTCGCAACCGGGCGACGCGGTGGTGCTGTCGCCGGCCTGCGCCAGTTGGGACATGTTCCGCAATTATGCGCATCGCGCCGAAGTCTTCATCGCGGCGGTCCATGTGCTGCGCATCGCCCACGCCAGCGGCGGGAGCGACGATGTTTCATAACGCCGCCCTCAAGCGAACCGCGCTGACCCCTTATGACTGGGGTCTGGTGTTCGCCGCGTTGGCGCTGCTGATGATCGGTCTGGTGATGGTCTACTCGGCCTCCATCGCCACCGCCGAGGCCCGCTCCGCCGCGAATCAGTCGGCGTTCTACCTGATCCGCCACGCGATGTATCTGGTGATCGGCCTGGGCGCCGGCTATGCCGCGTTGCAGATACCCGTCGATACCTGGCAGAAGCTGGCGCCTGTCGTGTTCGTGCTGTGCGCGATCGCGCTGGTGGTGGTGCTGATTCCGTTCATCGGCAAGGAAGTCAACGGCAGTCGACGCTGGATTCCGCTCGGTCCGCTGGGCAATTTCCAGCCCTCGGAATTGATGAAATTCGCCACCATTCTGTATGCCGCCGACTACACGGTGCGCAAGGCGGCGTATATGCAGAGCCTGAAGAAGGGCTTTCTGCCGATGCTGGTGGTGATGTTGTTCCTCGGCGCGATGCTGCTGCTGGAGCCGGATTTCGGCGCTTTCGTGGTCATCGTGCTGATCGCGCTGGGCATCCTGTTCCTCGGCGGACTCAATGCCAAGCTGTTCGTCGGCCTGATCGTGCTGCTGGCCATCGGTTTCGTGCTGCTGGTGGTGGCCTCGCCCTACCGCCTGGCGCGGGTCACCAGCTATCTCAATCCATGGGCCGACCCGTATGGCGCCGGCTATCAGTTGTCGCACGCGCTGATCGCCTTCGGCAGCGGTGAACTGACCGGGGTCGGACTGGGCGACAGCGTGCGCAAACTGTTCTATCTGCCGGAGGCCTATACCGACTTTCTGCTGGCGGTGACCGGCGAGGAACTCGGCCTGATCGGCGTGATGACGGTGATCGGCCTGTTCGCCTGGCTGACCTGGCGCGCCTTCTCGATCGGCTGGCAAGCCGGCCTGATGGGCCGCAACTATGCCGCCCTGGTGGCGCAAGGCGTCGGGGTCTGGATGGGCGTGCAATCGCTGATCAACATGGGCGTCAATCTCGGCCTGCTGCCGACCAAGGGGCTGACCCTGCCGCTGATGAGCTATGGCGGCTCCGGCATCATCGCCAACTGTCTGGCGCTGGCGATATTGCTGCGCATCGACTTCGAGAACCGCTGCATGATGCGCGGCAGCGCCGGCGCCGGAGTGAATGGTTCGGCGGCGCTACGCACCCGGCAACCGGTCGCCGAAGGGAGGCGCGGATGAGCGCCGCGAAAACCCTGCTGGTCATGGCCGGTGGCACCGGCGGCCATGTGATGCCGGCGCTGGCGGTGGCGGAAGCCCTGCGCGGCGACGGCTGGCGGGTGGTCTGGCTGGGCACCCGCGCCGGCATGGAGGCGAAACTGGCGGTTGAGAAAGGTTTCGAGATGGCCTGGGTGCGGGTCGCCGGCGTGCGCGGCAAGGGCTTGCTGACCAAGTTGCTGTTGCCGGCCAATCTGCTGGCGGCGTTCTGGCAGGCGGCGCGGACGATCTTCCGCGTCCGGCCGGATGTGGTGCTGGGCCTGGGCGGCTATGTCGCCTTTCCGGGCGGCATGATGGCCAGTCTGTTCGGCAAGCCGCTGGTCATCCACGAGCAGAATGCCGTCGCCGGGTTGACCAACCGCCTGCTGGCCTGTCTGGCGGATCGCGTGCTGCTGGGTTGGCCGACCGCGTTCAGCAACAGCCAGGATCAACCGCTGCCATGCCGCAAGGTCGACAGCGAATGGGTCGGCAATCCGGTACGCCCGGACATCGTCGATCTGCCGCCGCCCGCGCAGCGTCTGGCCGGACGCCAAGGCGCGCTGCGCTTGCTGGTGGTGGGCGGCAGTCTCGGCGCCCAGGCATTGAATGACATCATCCCGCGGGCCTTGGCCCGGCTGGAACCGACGCAACGTCCGCAAGTCCGCCACCAGTCCGGCGCCAAACATCTGGCGACGCTGCAAGCCAATTACGCCGCAGCCCAGGTCGAGGCGGAATGCCTGACGTTCATTTCCGACATGGCCGATGCCTATGCCTGGTCGGACGTGGTGATCTGTCGTGCCGGCGCGTTGACCGTGGCCGAAATCGCCGCCGCCGGTTGCGCCGCGTTGTTCGTGCCCTTCCCGTTCGCGGTGGACGACCACCAGAGCGCCAACGCCGCGTTTCTCGCCGATGCCGACGCCGCCTGGCTGATCCAGCAACGCGACCTTGACGCGGAACGCCTGGCGCACTGGTTGGCGAATCTGGACCGAAGCGAATTGCTGGCGCGCGCC
>JAGUXX010000147.1 GCA_020061585.1 Betaproteobacteria bacterium
AGCGGGCTGACCAGGCCGTTGGGCGGAGTGGCTTCCCCCTTTGTAAAGGGGGATTGAGGGGGATTTAACAACGGTTGCCTATGCGGAAGTCTCATAAATCCCCCCCAGCCCGCCTTTTTCAAAGGGGGGAGCAGGTATCGGAATGCTTAAGGTAGTGCCATTGGAGCCTGCCTCCTTAGAATTTGCACAACTACCGCATGCAGGTAATGGGGATAGCCACGGGGAAACGCTGAAGCCTGGTGGCTTCGGCGTCCGGCGCCTGCCTATCCCCGAACCCGCTCAGCGCGCCTGATGCACGTGTTGTCCGAGCATTTCCGGGGTAATCAGCGTGATGCCGTTGTCGGTGACATGGAAACGCCGGCGATCCCGTTCCGGGTCCAGACCGGCGGAAAAGTCGTCCGGCAGTATGCACAGCTTGTCGACCACGACGCGTTTCAGTCTGACGCGGCGGCCGATTTGGACTTTGGGCAGGATTACCGAATCCTGGATCAGACCGCGTTCAAGCACCCGCACCTTTAGCGACAACAGCGAGCGCTCGATGGTACTGCCGCTGACGATGCAGCCATTGGAGATCATCGAATCCATGGCCTGGCCGCGGAAGCCGTCGTCGTTGAACACGAACTTGGCCGGCGGCAGTTGCGCCTGATGGGTGCGGATCGGCCAGTTGTCGTCGTAAAGGTTGAGTTCGGGTGTGACCTGAACCAGATCCATGTTCGCTTCCCAATAGGCATCGACCGTGCCGACATCGCGCCAGTAGGGCAGATCGCCGACCATGTTGACGCAACTGTCGGCAAAACAATGGGCATGAACCAGCCCTGCGCGGACCAGCGCGGGCAGGATGTCCTTGCCGAAATCATGGCTGGATGCGGGGTTGTCATGGTCGCGCGCCAGGCATTCGTAAAGGAATTCGGCTCTGAATACATAAATCCCCATGCTCGCCAGCGCATGGTCCGGCATGCCCGGAATCGACATCGGCTGGGCGGGCTTTTCCTGGAAATCAACCACGCGCCAATTCGTGTCGACCGCCATGACGCCAAAGTCGCGCGCCTGCGCCAACGGCACCTTCACGCATGCAATGGTGACGTCAGCGTCGTTGGCGACATGATCGGCGAGCAGAATGCTGTAATCCATTTTGTAGACATGGTCGCCGCCCAGGACGAGCACGTACTCCGGTTCGCTGACCCGCATCAAATGGATGTTCTGATACACCGCGTCAGCCGTACCGACGTAACTGCCGCACTGAGCATGTTGCAGCGCCGGCAGGACATCGACAAATTCATCGAATTGGTCGTCGAGGAAGTTCCAGCCGCGCTGGATGTGGTGGATCAGGCCGTGCGCCATGTACTGGGTGGCCACGCCGATGCGGCGCACCCCGGAATTGATACAGTTGCTGAGCGGGAAGTCGATGATGCGCAGCGAGCCGGCAAACGGCATGGCCGGTTTGGCGCGCCAGTCGGTCAACTGCAACAAACGACTGCCGCGACCGCCGGCGAGGATCATGGCATAGGTCCGTCGCACCAGAGCCGTTCCCTGCTCAGGCGCCTTGACCGGATGGAAGGGACAGGCCCGCAACCGCCGCCCCTTGCCTTGGTGCTTGTTCATCGACTCAACTCCCCTCCCTGGAGGGAGACTCGCGCATCCCGACAGGCGCAACCGGCATGACCACAGTGTCAACTTCCATTTCGACACAGACTGATTATCTATAGCAGCCGCCGGGACAAACAGCCACCACACTCGCGGCGCGGCGTCTTTCCCGCATGCTTTTAGCGAGAATCCAGCGCTTGAGACTGGATCCCCGATAACAGCGCTCGGGGATGACGGCGAGGCGTATGGCGCGCTCTGGGCGGAAGAATTGAGCGGCGGCGCGGCGCTCAGATCGCCTGCATGCCGCCCAGCAGGTCGCGCTTCAGGCTGTTCTGGATCGGCCGCGCTAATACGCGCGTCAAGACCCAACACAGATTTAAATATGGAACCCTTTGTGGTACTTTTGTCGAACCTCTTCGGAATCGCCTCTTACGATCATGGTCAACACAACTACCTGGTTCTGGGCGATGGACTTGGGTGCTCGTTTGATCTCGCTGCGCAAGGCGCGCGGCCTGTCTCAGCAGGCCATGGCGGATGCCGTGGGGGTGCATGTGAATCAAATCAAACGCTATGAGACTGGCGCCACGCAACCTTCCCTGGAAGGACTGAAGATGCTGGCCACGGCCTTGCACATCACCACCGATTCACTGCTGTTCGATGAGTTTGAACGCGGACCCGATGAGGATCTGCGCCTCCAGTTCGAGCAGGTCAGCCAGTTCGATGATGAGGAGAAGCGGGTGGTGCGCGCCTTGATCGATGGCCTGACCCTGAAGCATCAGGCCAAGAGCCAGTTCCAGGCTCAGCAGGTGCCTGCGGCGGCGCCCGAGGCGGCTACGAAGAAACCCGCCCGCGAGCGGGCGCGGGCATGACCGGCCCGGAGCTGGATATCGCATGGGACCCGGCCAAGGCGGCTTCGAACCTGACCAAGCATGGCGTGGCCTTCGCCCAGGCGGCCAGGGTACTGCTGGACCCGCTGGCGGTGACGGTGTTCGATGCGGGCCACAGCCAGGACGAGGAACGTTGGTTTACCCTCGGAATGTCCAGCGACGGGAAGGTGCTGGCGGTGGCCCACACTTACCAGGCCACCGGCCCCAACAGCGCCAGCGTGCGTCTGATCTCGGCGCGGGAGGCCACCCGCAACGAGCGTCGGCAATATGAGAACGAACCCCGATAGGTGATGACCATGAACCCAAACCACGACGACGACATGCCCGACGAGATCGATTTCTCCAAAGGGGTGCGCGGCAAGTTCTTCCGCCCCGGCTTGCGGCTCAATCTGCCGGTGTATCTGGATAGTGAGGTGCAGGACCGGCTCTCCTCCTTGGCCAGCGCCAAGGGCGTGGACCTCTCCGAACTCGTCAACGACCTGCTGCGCAAGGATATCGAACTCATCGAGATGGCGAGGTAAACCAACACACAGAAGCCCCGGATTACGGCCCACTGGCCTTCATCCGGGCTACGTTCGCTAATCGTGGTCTGTCCCATGTATTACGTAACCCAGGCAGCGCGGGCTACTTCCCGCCCAAAATGGCCAAGACCAAGACTGCAATCAAGGCAACCATCCCGATAATTCCGAGCACATAGCCCACTCGAAACACAGCTGACTCCCGCTTCCAGACAGCACGGAACGAGGCGCGATAATCGGCCTTGAGTAGCAGCGTAGCCCGGATCCAGCGTAGCGAAATCCGGGGCAGTTCCGACCGGCACCCGCCGCCAAACGCAGGTTCACGCCCAAAGCCCCGGATTCCATTGCATTGCATCCGGGCTACGCTCTCTGGAGGGAAACTCGCGCATCCCGACAGGCGCAACCGGCATGACCACAGTGTCAACTTCCATTCCGACACAGACTGATAATCTATAGCAGCCGCCGGGACAAACAGCCACCACACTCGCGGCCAGCGTCCTTCCCGCACGCTTTCAGCGAAAATCCAGCGCTTGAGACTGGATCCCCGATAACAGCGCTCGGGGATGACGGCGAGGCGTATGGCGCGCTTGGGCGCCTGAACCGAGTGGCGGCGCGGCGCTCAGATCGCCTGCATGCCGCCCAGCAGGTCGCGCTTCAGGCTGTTCTGGATCGGCCGCGCGCCGAGCCAGATTTTCAGCACGCTGCGGTTGAACGCCGCGCCGGGAACCGTGCCCAGCAACTGACCATCAAGCAGTACCCGGGTGCCGCTTCCGGGCAGGTAATCCAGATGCACGACGCTGCCCTTGGGCACCGTACCCAAGGCGCGCAGCAGACGCAGAAAATGCTGTAGCGGCGCCTGGATCGCGGCCATTTCCTCGGCGCTGTTGTTGTCTTCCAGGCCGCCCAGCAAAAATTCCACATCACGCTCGGCGGACACCTCGCGCAGCAAGGTAATGCGCAGCCGGCGCGGCATGTCGGTGTTCAGCACCGCGTCGGGCTGCGCCAGTCGGCGCGGCAGATACAACGCAGCCTGATAGAAATCGAGGAACAGGAAATTGCGTATGCCAACACCATTCAGCACCAGGTCGGCGTTATCCGGCAGCGCGTTTCCGCGCGCCGGCGACACGTCGCCGGCCGCCGCGCCCCTGACACTCTCCAACGGCGCCACGCCCAGCGCGGCGACAGCCAGCGC
>JAGUXX010000165.1 GCA_020061585.1 Betaproteobacteria bacterium
AACAGCAGCAGGATGGCTTCGCCCTCGATGAACTCGAAGGCGATGTTGCTGGTGTTGGGCAAGCGATTGGTGACGTCGCCGGTCGGGAAAGCGCGCGGCACCTTGGCCAGGATGCCGGCTTCCAGCTTGTCGCGCAGGCGACGCACTTCGGTGTTTTCGTGGTGCATCGCCGCTTGCGCCAGTTCGCAGGCCATGCCCAGGCCGACGATGGAGGCGGTGTTCTCGGTACCGGCGCGCCGGCCGCGTTCCTGATGGCCGCCGCGCAGCAGCGGGCGGAAACGCACGCCGCGGCGCAGATACAGCACGCCAACGCCTTTCGGAGCATGCAGCTTGTGGCCGGACAGCGACAGCATATCGATCTTGCTGGATTTCAGATCGATCGGAATCTTGCCCACCGCCTGCACCGCGTCGGTATGAAACAGCACGCCGGCGGCATGCGCCATGTCGGCCATTTCCAGCACCGGGAAGAAGGTGCCGGTTTCATTGTTGGCCCACATCACCGACACCACGGCGACCTTGTCTGACAGCAGTTTGGCATAGGCATCGAGGTCGACCCGGCCGCGCTCGTCGACTTTCAGGTAGTGCACCTTGTAGCCTTCTTTTTCCAGGTGTTCGCACAGCGCCAGCACCGCCGGATGCTCGATGCTGGTGGTGATGATTTCCTTCTTGCCCGGATTCGCCTTGATCGCCGACAGGATGGCGGTGGAATCGGACTCGGTGCCGCAGGAAGTGAAGATGATTTCCGAGTCGTGTTCGGCGCCCAGCAGTTCCTGGATTTGCAGGCGCGCCTTCTTGATCGCCAGGCCGACCTTGTTGCCGAAGCTGTGCATCGACGAAGGATTGCCGAACTGCTCGGTGAAATAAGGCAGCATGACTTCCAGCACGGCGTCGTCGACGCGAGTGGTGGCGTTGTTGTCGAGGTAGATGCCGTCCATGAGGGCTCCTTGGGGCGATGAGTGCTGCGCCTGGCGCACCCTACGTGGGGCGCGCCGCGCGCAGCGATTGTTACGGGTGGCTGGCGGCGCGCGACAGCGAACCGGCGCGGCTGGGCACGATCTTGACGAATTCGCCGAGGTCTTCCATCAGCTTCTGCTGGATGCCTTGCAGGGTCAGCGCTTCCATCTGGCAGCCGGCGCAGGCGCCGGTCATGTTGACGTAGATGGTCTTGCCGTCGACGTCGACCAGTTCGATGTCGCCATGGTCACGCTGCAACTGCGGCCGCACCGAATCCAACACCATTTCGATGCGCTTGATGCGTTGCAGATTGGTCAACTTGGCCGGTTTGGCTTCTTCCTTGATCTCCACGGTATGCGGGTTGAAGGTCTCGCCGCGCTCGGCCAGCACCTTGACCAGGATTTCCTCGATGCCTTCATGGCAGGACGAGCAGCCGCCGCCGGCCTTGGTGTAGTTGATGACGTCTTCCACCGTCGACAGATTGTTGGCGCGCACGGTGTCTTCGATCAGCACCGCGTCGATGGCGAAGCACTTGCAGATCAGCGCGCCTTCTTCGTGGTCGTCCTTCCATTCCTCGCCGCGATAGTTGGCGATGGCGGCTTGCAGGGCTTCACGGCCCATCACCGAACAGTGCATCTTTTCCGGCGGTAGACCGTCGAGGTAATCGGCGATGTCCTGGTTGCTGACTTTCAGCGCGTCATCCAGCGTCATGCCCTTGATGATCTCGGTCAGCGCCGAGCTGGAGGCGATCGCGGAGCCGCAGCCGAAGGTCTGAAAGCTGGCGTCCTGGATGGTTTCCGTTTCCGGATCGACCTTCAGCATCAGCCGCAGCGCGTCGCCGCAATTGAGCGAGCCGACATCGCCGACCGCGTTGGCTTCATCCAGCGCGCCGGCATTGCGCGGGCTGAAGAAGTGTTCCTTGACCTTTTCCGAGTAGTCCCACATGGCCGTTCCTTAAACAAAAATTCAAGCAGAGAAGGAGGAACCGCACGCGCAACTGCTGGTCGCGTTCGGGTTGACGAACTTGAAGCCGGAGCCGTTCAGGCTGTCGACGAAATCCACGGTGACGCCAGCCAGCAGCGGCGCCGAGAACACGTCGACCAGCAGCGTGACGCCATCCATTTCGACCACCACATCGTCATCGGCCTTGGCTTCTTCCAGCTTCATGCCGTACTGAAAACCGGAACAGCCGCCGCCGGACACGGCGATGCGCAGACCGGCCACCGGGGTGGCGGCGCCCTTGATGAACTTGTCGATGGCGGAAAGGGCGGAAGGGGTGAGGGTGATCATTTCGGACTCCTGTCGGGTTGTCGGGTGACGATGAACAGTGATTCGCAAGGCTTGTGCCAAGCCGGCGTGTCTCTGCAAGTCGTTGTTATTAAAGGCGAGTAATTATTGCCGCCAGCGAATGCAGGTGTTTGGATTCGCACCGAGGCGGGGGCTTGTCGGGTTTGCGACAGGGCTTTGTGGATGTGCCGCATGTGCATACGCCTGCATCGTCATTCCCGCGCCGGCGGGAATCCAGCCTATGAAGTCGGCTTCCCCGTAAAAACAATCAGATAGGCAACCTGGATTGCCGCATTCGCGGGAATGACGCTAAACAGCCGGAAATCGGCATTTCCCTTGCTTGAACATGGGCATCACCCACCCACCAAGGAATCCACCATGTCTCGCATCGGCCTGTTTTTCGGCAGCAGCACCGGCAATACCCGCCGCATCGCCAAGATGATCAAGAAACGTTATGACGACGACACCATGGCCGAGGCGCTCAACGTCAACAAGGCCACGCCGGAACTGGTCGCCAGTTACGACTACCTGATCCTCGGCACGCCGACTCTGGGAGAGGGCGATCTGCCCGGTCTCGACGCGGATTGCCAGCAGGCCAGCTGGGCCGAGTTTCTGCCGCAATTGCGGGATGTCGATTTCACCGGCAAGACCGTCGCGCTGTATGGCCTGGGTGACCAAGAGAAGTACGCCGAGAACTTCGTCGACGCCATGGGCACGCTCTACGACTTCGTCACCGAACGCGGCGCCCACGTGGTTGGTGCCTGGCCCAGCGACGGTTACGAATTCATCGCCTCGAAGGCGGAGAAGGACGGCGAGTTCGTCGGCCTGGTGCTGGACCAGGACAACCAGAAGCAGCTCAGCGATGATCGCCTGGCAACTTGGCTGCGTCTGATTGCCGGGGAGTTCGGCTTGTAAATGTCGGGAGGCGGGCGGTGCGGCTCCCTATAATTCGCGGATGCTGCCGCAACGCCTCGCCTTCATCGACCTGGAAACCACCGGCGCCAACCCGGTGCGCGACCGCATCACCGAAATCGGCATCGTCGAGGTGGATGGCGAGCGGGTGAGCACCTGGAGCACGCTGATCAATCCACAGCGGCCCATCCCGCAATTCATCCAGCAACTTACCGGCATCGACGACGCGATGGTGGCCGACGCGCCCAGCTTCGCCCAGGTCGCCGATGAACTGGCCGAACGCCTGCACGGGCGGCTGTTCATCGCCCACAACGCGCGTTTCGATTACGGCTTCGTGCGCCACGAATTCCAGCGCCTGGGCCAACGTTTCCGCGCCGACGTGCTGTGCACCGTGCGCCTGTCGCGCAAGCTCTACCCGCAATACCCCAAACACAATCTGGACAGCCTGATCGTCCGACATGCTTTGCAAATTGGCGCGGATCGCCATCGCGCGCTGACCGACGCCGACCTGATCTGGCAATTCTGGCGCCTGCTGCGACAGGAGCGCGACGCGGACGCTGTCCTTGAAGCGGTGCGCCATCAGTTGCAGCGCCCCAGCCTGCCGCCGCATCTGGATGCCGGCTTGCTCGACGATCTGCCCGAAACCCCCGGCGTCTACCTGTTTTACGGCGAGGGCGAGCTGCTGTTGTACGTCGGCAAGAGCCTCAACCTGCGCAAGCGGGTGCTCGCCCACTTTGCCGCCGATGTGCGCGAACACAAGGAAATGCAGCTTGCCCAGCAGGTGCGCCGTATCGACTGGCGGGAAACGCTAGGCGAACTCGGCGCGCAGCTGCTCGAATCTCAGGTGGTGAAGGCGGATCAGCCCCTGCACAACCGCCGCCTGCGTCGCGCCGCCGAGCTGTGCGCCTGGCAGTTGCGAGAAGTCGCCGAGGGCGATTTCCGGCCGCGCCTGGTCAGCGATCTGGAGGTGGATTTCGGTCGCGCCGACGATCTGTTCGGCCCGTTCGCCAACAAGCGCGAAGCCATCAACACGCTGCGCAAACTCGCCGAAGCCTACCAACTCTGCCCGCTCATCCTCGGCCTGGAAAAGCCGACCCAGCCCGGCCGAGCCTGCTTCGCGCGGCAGCTCGGAAGATGCAAGGGCGTATGCATCGGCAAGGAAGCCATCGGCTTGCACAGCGCTCGCCTGATGGCGGCTCTGGCCAAGCTGAAACTGCAACCCTGGCCTTATCCCGGTCCCATCGGCCTGGTCGAGCGCGACGAATTCATGGACATGGAAGAAGTCCACGTCTTCGACGGCTGGCGCTATCTGGGTAGCGCGAAAAATGACGACGAGGTCCGCCAGTTGCTGAACCGGGCCGACGCGGCGCGGTTCGATATCGATACCTACAAACTGCTCAGGACGCACATAGGCAAAGGCAAGCTGGCGCTGCGGCGGTTGGGTTGATAATGCGCGGAATTGCGTAGGGTGCGCTCGCGGGGAGCACGCCGGATTCGTAAGCGCTAAAGCGCAACGACTCCGCTGCGCCGTGCGCGCCAGCCCGCGTCAAACGGTGCGCACGGCGCACCCTACCGATGACTTCACTTTCTCTGCTTTCACTCATGCCCACCTACCACCTCAACACCGTGACGCAAGCCATGCCGAACGACCTGGACCCTTACCAGGAACTGGTCTGGCAATTGAATCGCCTGCCGGGCGGCGCGCCGGCGGCGATACCGGATTTTTTCGGCAGCCTGCTGGCCGAAGCGCCGCAACCGAACTGCTGGCGGTTCGCGCAAGGCGGGCTCGATCTGCATGCCGATGGCAGCCTGCGGCATGGCGATCAGCACATCGCCGAATTCCCCGCCGATTTGCTGGCCACCGCCGAGGCCGCCGCGATGCCGGCCATGCTGCTGGGCTTGCTGGCGCTGGCCACCGGGCTGATCGACGGCGACCGGCGCCTGAAGGCGGTGTTGCCGAAAGTCGATGCCGCCGCCAAAGCATCTGATGCTGATGACGGTTTGCCGGTTGTGCGGATAGCGGAGTAATCGGCAGGCGGTCGAAATCGTACCGATGAAAAATAGTAGGGTGCGCCGTGCGCACTCAGGCGTGAAATGGTGCGCATGGCGCACCCTACCGAATCAAAGGGCTTGGCCGGAATCCGCCAGTTGAGCGCGCGTCTGTCGGGTTTGCTACAGAGACGTATCGCGCGTCAGCCGGTCTGAAGCCGCATTGCAGCGCGGCTCTGGGGCGGCCCTGATGCTGGCCTGGTTTTTGCAAGATGAACGTATTTGCCAACCCGAGGAAATACGCATGCTGCTCGACACCTACGAAACCCAAGGTCTGCTGTTCAACAGCAATTTCAAGGACAACGCCGGCGCCGGCCTGCAAGCCTATCGCGGCGATCTGGTGCTGATCGAAGGCGAAATCGCCGATGCCATGGGCCGCCGCAAGCCGCCGTTGGCGACGATGGTCGGCGCGGTGCTGCTGGCCGACGAAGCAAAGCTGAAGTTCGTCGCCGGTTCGCTCGACGAAATCGCCCAACTGGAAGCCTTCGTCGCCAAATACCAGGCCGATTTCGGCCCCGGCATGGGCGCGATGCTGTACGTGGTGAACATCGCCAAGCCGATGATCGTGGAACTGGCCGGCGTCAGCTTCGCCTTGCTGCCGCTGGCCGATGGCCTGGTCTGGAACGAGCTGGTCGATGAACTGCGGCTGGAAAAGAGTGACTTCAAGGGTCAGTCCAGCGGCGCGAAGATAGCCACGGTGTACAAGGCCTATCAGGACTACCGCGCCCGCGGTGAGGCCGTGCCTTACGCCGAAGCGCTGACCCGCACCATCGACGCCAAACGGGCGATCTACGGCGCGGTGTGATGCCTATTGAGCTAGTGTGGTGTCTCACTAATGCCTTTACATATATCCGTTAATGGCTATCCTATTAGCACCGGGTGTTCGGAGGGGAGTGGGATGGCACGAGAGCCGAT
>JAGUXX010000013.1 GCA_020061585.1 Betaproteobacteria bacterium
GACGACTACAGCGACGATCTGATCGGCAGCACCGGCGCCGACCTCGTGCAGGGTCTCTCCGGCAACGACGCGCTCGATGGCGGTGGCGGCGACGATATCTTGGATGGCGGCGCCGGCGATGACCTCATCGCCGGCGCCGCCGGCTCCGACCTGCTCTACGGCGGCGACGGGCGCGACATGATTCTCTCCGCCACCGGGCTCAACCTGTCACCGAAAAAAGACCGAGACAATGACGGCAACCTCGACCCCTGGGCGCCCCCGGACGGGGCCGGCCCGGTCTGGACCCAGGGCCGCACCTGGGGCATCTATGTACGCAGTATCGCCTCGGCCTGACGCGTGGGTGGGTTGATGAAGTTAGCGCTGCTATTTTCCCTGGCGGGTCTGTTCTTCGCCATCGTCACCCTCGTGACGAGGTGGAGTGTGCGCTGGGCGCAGCGGCGGGGCGGCAAGGGCTGGCTCTGGGGTGGACTGACTTTGCTATTTTCCACGCCGGTGGTACTGGTCGCCGTACTGTTTCTGGGCGTCAAGCTCGTCCCATTGATGGGTGTCGAAGCGCGTGACGGGGAGCGACCGGTGCGCAACGCGACCGAGCACAATGGCCGTGTGCAGTTCCGGCTGCGGAACACCCATTTCGAGGTCCCGAGGCAGTACTTCAAGGGGGTGGCTGTATCAGGTGGGGGTGTTGTCGAGCACGCCCTCCTCTGGGCATTGCTACCCAACTTCGAGGGCTACGCCAAGGCGGTCAACCATCACGACTTTTTCGAGGTGCATCACAAGGGGCGGCGTATCCAGATCATGCTGCTGCCACGCGGGCGGCGGATGACGGTAGCGCAGATCGTGGATAAGAGTTTAAGCAATTCCGTCGATGTACTTGGCAAGCATCAGGGCAGGTACGACGAGATGCGCTATGGACTGGAATACTACCGCACTGAATATGGTGCTGTTGCTTCATCTGAGTATCTCTATCGACAGAACGGCGTACCTGTAATTCTGTTTCGATGCCATGAGGATTTCCAGGTGCCCTACCCCGGCTGCCAAGGGCGCTGGGACTATAACGACGAGGTCGCCGTGAACTTCGACTTCGGCATCAAATACCTGCCCCGGTGGCGCAGCATCATGACCCATATTCAACAACTGCTGGACGGCAAGCTGGATGTCAAACCCGTTCGTCAATCTGAAATCAACGAAACACAAGGAGAGTAACCATGGCATTAGTGATCGACGAATCCACTCGTTTGCAAGCGCAAGCTTTGCTTGATCAACACGATGTGACCGGTGCCTGGGGCATACTGGCTGCGGCCGGGGACAGCTATGCTGCCAAAGCGGAATTGATCGTTGGCGAGTGGGAGAATCCGCAATCGATCTTCGCCATGATGGTGGATGTGCAGTGGGCAAGCGCCGGCGTCAGCGAGGCCGAGAAGCAGTCCAAGTTTCTGACAGTGGCGGAAGACCACCTACAAAACTATCTCGACTACATCAGGGAAGACGTAAGCAACCGCCTGCCCAAGACCAACTATATCGAAGCCAGTTATCGTGAAGCGTTGGAAAGCAACGGCCTGCCTGCCGCCGCGGCCATAGACTCCATCTTCAGCGCCGCCGACCTGCAGTTGGAAAACGACATCTCCGCCAACATCGAGGACCTGAGCTGGGGCACCATGCTGGGCATGGAGGCGGAGCGGATTGTTTACGATTCCGAGGTTTTTGAGGACCAGCCTGGGGACCTTACGGCTGAGACCATCGCCATCGGCTGGGATGTTCTGGCGAAATTTGGTGAAGACGCCTTAGTTGAATGGGAGCAGGCGGTCGATGCAGTCTTGGCCGCTGCCGGCGAGGTGCTACCCCAGGTGTTCGGCGTCGATGTCGAAGCACTGGGCCGCGCTTACCAAGTATTCTCGGCCATCGATCCGTTTATAGATCATGCCAGCGCGGCGTCTATCGTTGCCGCCGCGTCGAATGGCGATGACGCCGAAACGCTGGCAAACGTGGTGAACGCCGTATCTCAACTGCTTCATGGTGGTGATGCCGAGACGTTCGCCTCGCGCAATGCTACCGTGGCTGCAGCGGCACAACTGATTGAAGACATTGAAAGCGATCCCGGCCTGCGTTTTACCGTGCAAGATCTGGCAAAAATCAACGCCGCCGAACTAGCCGCTCTCGGCCAAACGGACATCGCCTACCGCTATGCCTTGCAGGAACTCAATCCATTTGTGCTGGCAGGTATCGATTATGCTCTGCACAACACCGACGGCCATCTGAACGCCGACCAATTCAGTACCCTCTACCTGCAAGACCGCGCCGCGATGTTGTCCTGGATGCTCAAGGCCCAGACCGACGATACCGGCTATAACACCAACTACCTTTGGGCCGACGGCAACGATGCCGATGTTTGGTATTTCCAGGACATCGCACTAGGCAAAACTGTACAGGTCAAGTCGAAGAACTGGTTCGACCCCGACCCGGATGTCAACAATATTGTGTTTGGTTCGAACGGTGCGGAATCGCTGATGGGTGGGGATTTCATCGACCACCTCTACGGCAACGCCGGAGCCGACACCCTCACCGGCGGCCAAGGTTCCGACTACCTCGAAGGCGGCGCCGGTTTCGACAACTATCAATTCGCCCCCGGCGACGGCTTCGATACCGTGTTCGACAGCGACGGTCTGGGCGTCATCCAGTTCGGCACTGTGCAAGCCAAGGGCAGCGACGGCCTCGCTCCCGAGAAATGGTCGCAACTCAGCGCCAATGTCTGGTCCGACACCCTCAATGGCATTACCTACACCACCAGCGTGGTCAATGGCATCACCCAACTGCTGATAGTCCAGGGTGCGAACAGCGTTATGGTCCAAAATTGGGCGGAAGGTGAACTGGGCATCACGCTGGGCGCCGGCACCTCGCCCGAACGCACCACCCTCGCGGGCCTGGACGACTACAGCGACGATCTGATCGGCAGCACCGGCGCCGACCTCGTGCAGGGTCTCTCCGGCAACGACGCGCTCGATGGCGGTGGCGGCGAC
>JAGUXX010000266.1 GCA_020061585.1 Betaproteobacteria bacterium
CCCTTGCCGTATACCCCATACGGCGGCGGGTCCGCGCCTAGCCTGGCGGAAAAATCCATCCGTTTTATTTGCGCCGGCAAGCGTGCAACACCACACTAGTGCGGGCGGCGCGGCTGCCATCAGTTGCGCCCTTCACGCAGAAGCTTTCGGGGCCGCGACTCAAGTTGCCAGCGACTCAATTCCCTTATTCACCAGAGCCCCGCTTGCAACGACTCCCGTCCCGTAGCGCATTCAAAATGCCCCGCCAGATCGCCACTTCCTCGTTTTCCAGCCCGGCTTTGGCGAAGAATCGTCGCAGCCGGGGCATCAGGCGTTTCGGGTTGGCCGGGTCGAGAAAATCAATCTCGACCAGCACTTTCTCCATCTCGGTCAACAGGCTTTCCTGGGCGGCATGTGAGGCGGACTGGAATTGCGGCAGCGGCAGCACCGCATCTTCCAGCGTGCAGCGCAATTCGTAGGCCAGCACCTGTACCGCCGCGCCCAGATTGAGCGAAGCGTAAGCCGGATTGGTCGGGATGTTGAGCAGCCAGCGGCATTTCATCAGTTGTTCGTTCGACAAGCCGAAGGTCTCCGAACCGAACACCACGGCCACCGGCCCGCTTTGCGCCGTCGCCAACATTTCCGGCGCGGCTTGGCGCGGCGTGAACGCCGGATGCGGCAGGTCGCGGCGGCGTGAAGTGCAGGCGACGGCCAGCACGGTATCGGCCAGCGCTTCATCCAGGCTATCGCAGATACTCGCGTTGTCCAGCACATCGACCGCGCCGGACGCGCGCGCGCGGGCTTCATCGTCGATGGCGCATTTCGGCTCGACCAGCGCCAGATCGGACAAGCCCATGACTTTCATCGCCCGCGCCACCGCGCCCAGGTTGCCGGGATGGCTGGTCTGTACCAGGACGATGCGGACTTGGTGCAGAAGAGAAGGCTGGTTCAAGGTAAAATTCCGCTCCGAAATCACTGCTCTTTGGAAAAAAATGCTCCCGATGCTCAACACTGCGGTCAAGGCCGCCCGGCGCGCTGGCGTCATCATCAACCGTGCGTCCGACGATGTGGACCGCTTGACCGTCCACTCCAAGGGCGAGAACGACTTCGTCACCGAGGTCGATCAAAAGGCCGAACAGGCGATCATCCAGACCCTGCGCGACGCCTACCCCGACCATGCGATTCTAGCCGAGGAGTCGGGTGCTTCCGGCGCGCTGGGCGAAGCGGAGTACCAGTGGATCATCGACCCGCTCGACGGCACCACCAACTTCCTGCACGGTTTTCCGCAGTATTGCATTTCCATCGCGCTGGTATATCGGGGGCAGCTTTCCGTCGCGGTGATCTACGACCCGGTGCGCAACGATCTCTACACCGCGCTGCGCGGCCGCGGCGCCTTCCTCAATGAACGGCGGATCCGCGTGTCCAAGCGCGACAAATTGCAGGGCGCGCTGATCGGTACCGGCTTTCCGTACCGCGACTTCACCCATCTCGACGCCTACACCGCGATGTTCAAGGATCTGGTGCAGAAAACCGCCGGCTTGCGCCGCCCCGGTTCCGCCGCGCTGGACCTGGCCTGGCTGGCCTGCGGACGTACCGACGGCTTCTTCGAGATCGGCCTTAACGCCTGGGATATCGCCGCCGGTTGCCTGCTGGTTCAGGAAGCCGGCGGTCTGGTCAGCGATTTCGCGGGTGAAGAAAATTATCTGCGATCCGGCAACGTGGTGGCGGGCACGCCCAAGGTCTTCGTGCAGTTGTTGCAGAGCATCACGCCGCACCTGACGGAAGCGTTGCGCGGCTGACGCCCCGCCCCGGGCGCCATCGATGGCGCCGGTTATTTGCCGTCCGTCTGGTTGAAGTCGTGCTGCCGGCAAGACAGGAAGCGTGACTCGAACTGTTCCGCCGGCAAGGGTTGGGCAAGCAGGTAGCCCTGGATGAAATCGCAGCCGGCCCGCGCCAGGAAATCGCGCTGACTTTGCGTTTCCACGCCTTCCGCCACCACGGTCAGGCGCAGACTGTGCGCCAGCGCGATGATGCCGCGAACGATGGCGGCATCGTCCGGGTTGCTGTCGGCATCGCTGACGAAAGCCCGGTCGACCTTCAGGGTATCCACCGGGAAGCGCTTCAAGTAAGACAGCGAGGAATAGCCGGTGCCGAAATCGTCGATCGCCAGGCTGACCCCCAGGTCTTTCAGTTGCTGCAGGGTAACCAGGGTTTCCTTGGCCTGCTCCATCAGCACGCTCTCGGTGATTTCCAGTTCCAGCAAGGCCGGCGGCAAACCGGTCTGGCGCAGCACGGCGGCGACGCTGTCGACGAAATCGTTCTGCTTGATCTGATGACCGGACAGATTGACCGCCACCGGCCGCGCCGGCAGACCGGCATCCAGCCAGGCCTTGGCCTGTGCGCAGGCGGTGCGCAACACCCAATCGCCGATCGGCACGATCATGCCGGTCTCTTCCGCCACCGGGATGAACTCGGCCGGCGACACCAGCCCGCGCCGCGGGTGATTCCAGCGCACCAGCGCCTCGCAACCGATCAGCCGGTCGCCGCCGACCTCCGCCTTGGGCTGGTAGTAGACGATCAGCTCGTCGCGCTCCAAAGCCCGACGCAGCGCGTTCTCCAGTTGCAGGTGGGCGGACAGCGTGGCTTCCATGCCGGACTCGTAGAAGGCGTGGCCGCTGCCGCTCTTCTTGGCGCGGTACATCGCGGTATCGGCGTGTTTGAGCAGGCCGTTCGCCTCGACGCCGTCGCCCGGGAAGACCGAGATGCCGATGCTGGTGGAAATATAGATGTCGTGTCCCTCGATCTCGAACGGCGCGGTGAGCGCGCGGATGATTTTCTGGGCGGCAATGGAAGCGGCGGCCGGATTGACGATGTTGTCCAGGGTCACGGTGAATTCGTCGCCGCCGAAACGCGCGACGCAGTCGCCGCCTCGCACGCTGTGCTTGATCCGGCGCGCCACCGACATCAGCAGCCGGTCGCCGATGTCGTGTCCAAGGGTGTCGTTGACGTACTTGAAGCGGTCCAGATCGAGGAACAGCACGGCCAGTTGCTGGCTGCGCTCGCCGGCGCGGACGATGCGCTGGCCGAGGTGATCCATGAACATCACCCGGTTGGGCAAGCCGGTCAGGGTGTCGTTGTAGGCCAGATGGCGGACATGCCGCTCGGTCCGGCTGGCGTCGACGATGCGACGCACGCGCTGGCTGACCACGGTCAGATGCACCGGTTTCGGGATGTAATCGCTGGCGCCGGCGGCGAACGCCCGCTCGATGGAATCGGCGTCTTCCAGCGCGGTGACCATCAGCACCGGCAAGGCCGCGCCCTCGGGCATCTCGCGCAATTTGGCGCAGGCGGTGAAACCGTCCATCACCGGCATCATGGCGTCGAGCAGCAGCGCGTCGGGCTGTAGACGGATCGCCATTTCCAGCGCCTGGGCGCCGTCCGCCGCCTCCTCCACACGGAATCCGTCACGCTGCAAGGTATAGCGCAGCGCGGCGCGAGTGCTGCGGTCGTCGTCCACCACCAGGATCAGCGGCGCGCTGTCGGACAACTGTTCACCGCCATGCCCCGGCCGCCGCAGTTCGGCCACCAGGATGCGCTGCACGGCTTCGTATTCCTGCCCCAGATCCGCCAGCCCCAGCGCGGCGGCGCGCAGTCCGCCCTCAAGCACCTGGGTTTCGATCTGCCGCGCCAGCGCGGCGAAACGCAGCGCCCCCATGTTGCCGGCGCTGCCGCGCAGGGCATGGGCGCGCTGCCGCGCGGTTTCCGCATCGCCGCTCCGCAAGGCGCGTTCGAGTTCGAGCAGGGACTGCGGCGCATCTTCCAGGAACGGCTGGATGGCTTCGCCGAGCGCGTCGCCCAGCGCCTGGCGCAGTTTGCCCAAGGCTTCCCGGTCCACCGCCTCGCCGCTGTCCTCGCCGACCCGCCGCGCGCGATTGTCGGCGATCCGCGCCGCCACGTCGTGGTGGGTCCAGCGCCGCAACTTGTCGGCCAGCGTCTCCAGGGTCAGCGGCTTGCCGAGATGGTCGTCCATGCCGGCGGCCAGACATTTCTCCACATCCACCTGGCGGGTATTGGCGGTCATCGCGACGATGGGCATGCGACCGCCGGCATCGGCTTCCAGGCCGCGCACATGGGCGGTGGTCTCGTAACCATCCATGCCGGGCATGTTGCAGTCCATCAGCACCAGATCGAAATCCTCGCCGCGCAGCATTTCCAACGCCTCGACACCGCCGCCGGCGACCTGGCTGACACAACCCAGCATGCGCAGCATGCCGACTGCCACCGCCTGGTTGGTGCGGTTGTCTTCCACCACCAGTACCCGGCAGGGTGGTACATCACCTTCCGCCACCGGCATGTCGCGCGCCGCCTCGGGCGCGACCCGGGCCAGCGTGACCAGGCATTCGCGCAGGCGGTCACCGCGCAAAGGCTTGGCCAGATAGGCGTCGGCCTCCCACTGCGCCGCCGCTTCCGCCCCCGCCTCGGCGCCGAGTCGGTCCATCACCGCGATACGCAATCCGGCCAAGGCGGGATCGGCACGGATGCGCTTGACCAACTCGCCGCCACTGGCCATGGCGAAAGCGGCATCCATGATCAGCAGATCGAACCCCGCGTCACTCGACCGCGCCGCGCGCAACATGGCGAGCGCCGCCTCGGTGTCGCGCGTCGGCGTCACGGCCAGGCCCCAGTCAGCCAGCGTCTGGCCGAGAAATTCCTCGACGATGCCGCCTTCCGCCACCGTCAGCACCTGCCAGGACGGCAGCGCCTCGGCAGGCGACGCCGGGGTGGCCCGTTGCGGCAGCACCACTTCGAACCAGAACCGGCTACCCTGGCCGGGCACACTGTCGACACCGATCTCGCCGCCCTGCAGACCGACCAGTTGCCGGGAAATGGCCAGGCCGAGACCGGTGCCGCCGTATTTGCGCGTGGTCGACGGGTCGGCCTGGGCGAAGGATTCGAACAGCCGCGCGCGCATGGCGGGCTCGATGCCGATACCGCTGTCGGCGACCTCGAAGCGCAAGCGGTCGCCATCCCCGCCGGCGGGCGCCACGCGCACCGCCACCTCGCCGGCATGGGTAAATTTCACCGCGTTGCCGACCAGATTGGCGAGCACCTGGCGCAGGCGCCTGGGGTCACCCACCACCCGGGTCGCCACCGCATGGTCGATCAGGCAGCCCAGCTCCAGACCTTTCTGGTGCGCCTGCACGGAGAACAGGTCGATCACGTCCTCAACCACCTGGCGCGGGTCGAATTCGAGCTGCTCAAGCTCCATCTTGCCGGCATCCAGCTTGGAAAAGTCCAGCATGTCGTTGATCAGTTCCAGCAGCGCGCGGGCGGAACCCCAGGCGACATCGATGAACTCGCGTTGCTGACGCGGCAGCTTCATCGCCTTCAGGATATCCAGCATGCCGATGACGCCGTTCATCGGTGTGCGGATTTCATGGCTGAAGGTGGCGGCGAATTCAGCCTTCATGCGGCCGAATTCCAGTGCCTTGTCGCGCGCCACGCGCAGCTCGCCCTCCCGCTCTTCCAGCACCCGCATCATGCTGTTGAAGGCCTGGGACATGGCGCTGATATCCCGCGGGCCGGACGGCGTCACCCGCACGTTTTGCTCGCCCGCCTCGGCGCGCGCCATCTTGGCCGACAGTTCGTCGAGCGGTTGCGTCGCCCGCCGGGTGATGAAGCGGATCAGTCCCAGGATCAGGAAGGCGAAAGAGAACGAGGTCAGCATGTTGGCCAGGAACAGGTCCCGGGTGAGCTGGGACAGCGCGCCTTTGCTGACCTCCACCGCCACGCTGCCGAGCAGTTCACGCCGGGAGGGCTCCACCTCGAACGGTGAATCGGCATTGCCGCCCTGCGAGTAGACCGGCGCCACGAAGCGCCAGGATTCGTCGCTCTCGTCGGTCAGACTGGCCGTCTCGACCGCCGCGCCGTGAGCGACGCGGCGCAGCGGCGTCCGCTTGCCCTTGCGGTCGCGGCGGATCAGTTCACGGCCGTCGCTGTGCATGACCTCCACCGCCACCACACCCGGAAAGGCCAGGGTCGCGTTGACCGCTTCCTCGGCGTTTTCCGGCGAGGCGGTGAGCAGGGCCAACAGGCTGTGCCGGGCCAGGCTTTCGGTGATGCGTACCCCCTGATCGACCAGATCCTGGCGCACCCGCTGGGTGCCCTGCCAGGAACTGGCCAGGAATGAGAACAAAGCCAGACAGAGGATGCCCGCCGTCACCGCCACCCGCAGCTGGCGCTCCAGGGTATAGCGGCGCAGGAATTCCGTCAGGCGGCGTTTCATTGCCCGCTGAACACCAGGTCGAAGCCTTGCTGTTGCCGGTTCGTAAAGTTCAGGCCCAAGTGTCTTGCCGTGCGCAGGTTCACCGCCAACTGCACATCCTTCAGGGGAACCACGCCCCGACCGGCCGCGTCGTTCGGGCCGAGCAAACCCAGGGCGGTGCCGGCCAGATTGCGGCCAAGGCCGAGATTGTCCGGATAGAGCGAGAACAGCACGCCGCGCCGGACATGGCCGAAACTGCTGGAAAACACCGGCAGGCGGCGATCCCAGGATTCGCGCAGCACCAGCGGCAGTATGGTGGCCTCGTCCACCGTGGTGGCATCCTGCGGCAACCAGAGCGCATCGCGCTCGACCTCGGCGCGCGCCAGCACATCCTGGTAGAGCCGCGCCGCCGTCTTCAAATCGCGCGCCTCATAGGCCAGCAACTCCAGCCCCTGTTCCCGCGCCGCGTCTCGGGCCAGTCGCAGCAGCCAGTTGTTCTGGTGCGGATCGTAGATGACGTGGACCCGCTTCACCTGCGACGCCAAGCTCCTCAGGCGGGCAAACAACAAGGCCGGATCGGGCGACAGGCTGATCACCGCCCGGTTGCGCGCCTCTTCTTCCGGCACCGCCATGACGCCGCCCACCACCACACCGAATTCGCGATTCAAGGCATCGGCGGTGCGCATGCCCTGACGGCCCAACGCGATGACCACGCGCACATCCTTGGACTTGAGGGTGGCGCGCAACGCGTCCGCATCGGTACCGGCGGTCACCGCATAGCTCGTTACCGGAGCGCGGGCCCGCGCCTCGATGCCCTCGATGATCTTGCCGAACACGCTGCGGTAGGGTTCGCCGATTTCCGGATAAACCACCGCGATGGCGCCCTCGTTCAGCGCCAGCTTGTTGGCCAGCGGCCAGCGCATGCCGCCAGCCTCGGCGAGCATCATGTCGCCCAGGGTCAGCCGGATCGGCAGCACCCGCACCGAGGGCATGCCCTCGATGGCATGGATGATCTCGGAAAACTGGCCGGCATCCGCCTCGTCGCCCTCGGCATAGAGCACCGCCAAGGTGGTCGGTTCGATGGCGGCCCTGGCGCATTGCAGCGGCATGGCAGCGACATTGCCCAGCAGCGCGGCCAGGATCAGGGCGGCCAAGCGGAACGGAGAAAAATGCCTGGAAACAGGCGGTTGACGATAGGTCATGGCTAGCGTTTTATCGACAGTCGAGTTCATGGTCGGTAGCGGAATTCCAGGTACAGGCTGCGGCCCGGAAGCGGCAAGTCGTTGGGCAGGTTGCTGGCGCTGGCGCCGGTGGTGGGTTCGCGCGCGTCGGCGTCGAACAGGTTGCGCACCGAAAACGCCGCCTCCCAGCCGCTGCGCCCGCGGTCGGCGCGCAGCGTCAGGTCAAACGTGGCGTAGTCGTCGATTGGCGGCCGGCTATCCCCCGCCGGACGTTCCCGATCAGCCACCCAGTTGACCTGGCCGTTCAGCGCCCAGCCCGGCGCATATCGCCAATCGGCGCGCAAATGGACCTGGTGGTGCGGCGCCAGACCGGCATCCTGATCGGTGTTTTCGTCGACGGAACGCTGGAACGCGTAGTTGCCCGCCAGACGCAGGTTGCTGGCGACATCCCAGTTGAGTTCCAGCTCCAGGCCGGAGCCATGCTGCTTGCCGGCGTTGCGGGCGGTGTTGCCGGTGGTTGGATCGGCATTCGGCACGAAACGGATGACGTCGTCCATCCGATAATGGAACAGGTTGAGGCCGGTCTTCAGCTTGGCGCGCGGCTGCCAGGCGAAGGCCAGTTCCAGCATGTCGATGGTTTCCGGCTTCAGGTCGGCATTGCCCAACGCCACCGGGTTGTTGACGGTATACAACTCGACGAAGGATGGCGCCCGGAAAGCGCGCCCCAGCATCAGCTTGCTGGTCAGGTTGTAGGCGGTGTCCCAGACCAGCGCCAGACGCGGATTGGTGGTGGCGCCGAAATCGGAATAGCGGTCATGACGAACGCCGGCGGTGAGCGCCCAGTCCGGCGCGAAGGACCATTCGTCCTGGGCATAGAGATAACGGGAATCCCGCTGGTGCGGCGTCAGGAAAGCCAGGCCGTTGGCCGCGCTAGCCTCGACCATGGAGCAGTCGAGGTTGATGCAGAACGGCGCCAGGCCGACGAAGGTGAAGTTCTTGCTCTCGGTGACCTTGTACAGGTCGTCCCGGAAATAGCCGGCGCCGAGGCGCAGCTTGTGGCGTTCGAAGCCGGAATAGAGGGCGGAGAAATCCAGGCGCGCTTGCCGCTCCCAGTGCTGCGGCCGGCCCACCATGCCGATGCTCGAAACCGCGCCGCCTGGCAAGGCCAGCGGCAGCGCCGAGCCGGCCGGAAACAGCGTGATGTCGGTATTCGCTTCGGCGATATGCAGATAGCTGGCTTGGGCGGTGACGTCCCAGTCCCGCCGAAACTGGGCATCGCGCCAAGTCAGATCGGCATTGATGTTCCGGGCATCCATACGGGTGTCCGGGTCCAGCGCATCCGCCACGCCGGTCCCGGTCAGGTAGTCGGGACGTCCCTTGTAACCGGCGCGCAAGCGCCATTTGTCGCGCGCCAGATCGACACGCAGATCGATGGCGTCGTAGCCGGTATTGAGCGGACCGGGCGCCCGCGATACGGAGGTACCGAAGGCGCGATCCAGTCCGGTCTGGGCGTCGGCCTCGATGTTGCCGTCGAAACCATCGGTGCGCCCCAGGTGCAGGTAGACGGCGGCATCGAGGTCACCCCACTTGCCGCCATGTTGCGCCCAGACGTTGTAGGTCCGGTACGAACCGGCACGGACGCCGAACTCGCCGCCGTCGATGTCGGCGGCATGCTTGGTGATGATATTGATCACCCCGGACACCGCCTCGGCGCCATACAGGGCGGAGCCGGGCCCGCGAATGACCTCGATGCGGGCGATGTTTTCCAGCGGGAAATCGCCCCACATTCGGCCGCGGTCGCCGGTAAAGCCGCTGGTGATCGGGATACCGTTGATCATCACCAACACTTCCGGGTTGTACTGGGTGTGGATGCCGCGCACCGAATACAACGGCAGCCATTGGTTGCCGTTGCGCGAGACGTGCAGGCCCGGCACCGTCTCCAGCACCTGATCCAGGTCGGTGGCGCCGAGCGCCTTGATGTCCTCCGCCGTGATCACGCTGGCTACCGCCGGCGCCTTGGTGATGGGCGTGCGACCGCCGGTGGCGATGCTGACGAATTCATGGTCGCCGTAGGCCAGGGCCAGATCGGCATCGTCCAGCCCCTGAGCCGACGCCGCGACCGGGAGCAGGGCAAAGGCGGCGAAAAGGGCAACATAACGGGAGAGCTGAAGCATCGATTCGATTTCCAACTTAAAGACAATGGCGCAGTTCAAACCAGATGCCGCGCCCAGGCAAGGTGTCGAGCACGTCATATCCGGTGGGCAGGGCGCCGGGCGAGCGGGTGATGACGTTGATCATGCCGGCGAAGGCATCGGCGCCGTGCACGGCGGAGCCAGGCCCGCGGATCGACCAGTTCGGATTGAGCCGGTTGAACGGCGACGGCGCGTCATGCAGACCCGGCACCAGGGCCAGCGCTTCATCCAGGGTCGTGGCGCCGACCGCCTTGATCTCCGCCGCCGTGACGACGCTGGTCACGGCGGGCGCCAAGCGCAGCGGCTGCTGCTGGCCGGTGGCGATGCTGATGAATGCCTTGTCGCCGAAGGCCAGGTCCAATTCGGCTTCCTCGGCGGTATCGGCGCGCGCCTGCGCCGCCAGCAACAGCGCCAGGGACACCAGGAAAATCCGCGCGACGCGGCAAACCGTCAGGTTTGCGCACGCGGGCGAAATGCAGATTCGGATAGCCATAGTCACCATGTCGAGAAAGGCTGCCGCGCGCGGGCAAATACCAATAACCCCGTACGCGGCAAGGCCTTCATTAACATGATTTCGGAGGGACTGTCACGTCGCATTTTTCAAGCCACGGATTCCAGCGCGTCCCGCTGAAATTCGGCATCCAGGGGCCAAGGCGATCAGGACGAACCATTACTTTGGACATAGACCGGACGAGATTGGCCGCAAGCTCGATACGGCACGCCCCCGCACCCAAAATGTACGGGGGAAATCCGCTCAAGCGACCGGATTCACCGCCGCCGTATTGCGCAACCGGATATGCAGTTCACGCAACTGTTTCTCGTCGACCACGTTCGGCGCGCTGGTCATCAGGCAGGAGGCGCGCTGGGTTTTCGGGAAGGCGATGACGTCGCGGATCGATTCGGCGCCGGTCATCAGCGTCACCAGGCGATCCAGACCGAAGGCCAGGCCGCCGTGCGGCGGCGCGCCGTATTGCAGCGCGTCGAGCAGGAAGCCGAATTTCTCGCGGCGCTCCTTCTCGCCGATGTTGAGCGCGGCGAAGACTTTCTCCTGCACGGCTTCCTTGTGGATACGCACCGAGCCGCCGCCGACCTCCCAGCCGTTCAACACCATGTCGTAAGCCTTCGACAGCGCCTTGCCGGGATCGCTGGCGAGATACTCCTCGTGGCCGTCTTTCGGCGCGGTGAACGGGTGATGCAGCGCATCCCAGCGGCTTTCGTCGTCGTTGTACTCGAACATCGGGAAATCCACCACCCACAGCGGCGCCCAGGCGCGGCCGTCGACATGGCCCTTCTCGTGGCCGATCTTCAGGCGCAGCGCGCCCAGCGCGTCGTTGACCACTTTCGCGCGGTCGGCGCCGAAGAACACGATATCGCCGTTCCGCGCGCCGCTGCGCTCCATGACGGCCTTCAGCGCGGCTTCGTTCAGGTTCTTGACGATCGGCGACTGCAAGCCGGCTTCATTGAGTTGGCTGACATCGTTGACCTTGATGTAGGCCAAGCCTTTGGCGCCGTAAATCTTGACGAACTCGGTGTAGGCGTCGATCTCGCCTCGGCTGAACGCCGCGCCACCCGGCACGCGCAGCGCGGCGACGCGGCCTTTCGGATCGTTGGCCGGGCCGGAGAACACCTTGAACGCCACGTCTCGCATCGCGTCGGTGCATTCGGTGATTTCCAGCGTCACCCGCATGTCCGGCTTGTCCGAACCATAGCGCGCCATCGCCTCGGCGAAGGTCATGCGCGGGAACGGGTTGGGCAGATCGACGTCCTGGGCTTTCTTGAACATGTCGCGGATCATGCCTTCCACCAGCGTCATGATTTCCTCCTCGCCCATGAACGAGGTTTCCAGGTCGACCTGGGTGAATTCCGGCTGCCGGTCGGCGCGCAGATCTTCGTCGCGGAAACACTTGGTCAACTGGAAGTAGCGGTCGTAGCCGGCCACCATCAGCAATTGCTTGAACAACTGCGGCGACTGCGGCAGCGCGTAGAACATGCCGTCATGCACCCGCGACGGCACCAGGTAGTCGCGCGCGCCCTCCGGCGTGCTGCGGGTCAGCATCGGCGTTTCGATTTCGATGAAGCCTTGCTGGTCGAGGTAGTCGCGCATCAGCTTGGACACGCGGTAGCGCAAGCGCATGTTGTTCTGCATCGGCACGCGGCGCAGATCGAGATAGCGGTATTGCAGACGGATGTTTTCGTTGATGTTGTCGTCGTCGAGCTGGAACGGCGGCGTCAGGCTGGGATTGAGAATTTCCAGCGACTGCGTCAGCACTTCGATCATGCCGGTGGGCAGATTCGGGTTCTCGGTGCCGGCCGGCCGGGCGCGCACCTTGCCGACCACGCGCAGCACGAATTCGCTGCGGGTTTCCTCGGCCAGTTGGAAGGCTTCGGGAGTATCCGGATCGATCACCACCTGCACCGTGCCTTCACGGTCACGCAGATCGATGAAGATCACGCCGCCGTGATCGCGCCGGCGGTGCGCCCAGCCGCACAGGTTGACGAGGTTGCCGTTGTCCGCCAGGGTGACGGCGCCGCAGTAATGTGTACGCATAAGGAGTCCTGAAGTTCAGATTCAATCGCCCGGGTAATTGGCGATTTCCGCTTTCATGGCCGGTGACACCATACCCATGGAAACAATGGCTTTGAGCGCGGCATCGACACTCATGTCGAGTTCGATCACCGCGTCGCGCCGTACATAAAAATAGAAACCGTTGACCGGACTCGGCGTGGTCGGAATGAACACCGCCAGATGCTCGGCGTCGAGATTCCGCGCAACTTCGTCCGGCACATTGGTCTGAAACGCCAGCGACCAGGCTTGCGGATGCGGGTAGCGCACCAGCAGCACTTTCTTGAACGCCATGCCGGTTCCCGACAACAGACTGTCGGAAACCTGCTTGACACCGCCGTAGATCGACTTCACCACCGGAATGCGCTGCAACAGGCCTTCCCAGAACAGCAGCATGCGCTGACCGATCAGATTGGCGGCGAACAAGCCGGTGACGACGATTACCAAACCGGACAGAATCACCCCCAGGCCGGGAATGTGCACGCCGATCCATAGATCGGGATGCCAAACTTCTGGCAGCAACAGCAGACTCTGATCCATCGCGCCGATCAGCGCGGTGACCACCCAGATGGTAATGCCCAGCGGCACCCAGATCAGCAAGCCGGTGATGAAATAGCGTTTAAGCGCGGTCAAAGATAACTTTCAATCAAGGCTTTCAAACAAATCGGGCAAAACGCCTAGGCGTTTTGCCCGATAACAGAGAATAAACAAAATCAATCGAAGGGAAATCCACTCAAAGCAATTTCACCAAAGCGGCAATCAGCGCAGCCTGTGCTATCAACATGCCAGCCATCCACTTGACCAGATCATTCTTCGCCGCCCCGATTTCAGCCTTCAGATAGTCCTTGGTTGCCAATTCTTCACCCGTGGCATCACGAAAAGCTTCGGCCATCGCCTCGGCTTGAACGGCTGTTACGCCGGCGGCCTCCAAGCGCTTGACGAATTTAAGGGTATCGAAGGTAATCGAGCTCATGTAGCGGATTCCAGCTCGGACAATTCCAGGCTTCCGCTCAGCTCACGCAGGCCGGACAAGCCCCGGTGCCACAGGCCGGCGACGGCGCCTCAGGCTTGGCGCCGCTGTTCTTGAAATCGGTGGCGTAATAGCCGGAACCCTTGAGCTGGAAACCGGCGGCGGAAAGCTGCTTGGCGAAAGACGACTTGCCGCATGACGGACAGTCGGTGAGCACGGCATCGCTCATCTTTTGCATGACATCCTGTTCAAAACCACATTCGGTGCATTTGTAGGCGTAGATCGGCATAGCGGACTCCAATCGAAAAGTTGGTGAATTGTATCAATGTTTTCTTATATTTAGCCTGACCATGGCAGTTTCAAGCCCTGTTTCACACGCTCGCTCAAGGCTCGTTCGCCACACGTTTGAGTTGCATGTAATCGACCTTGTCGGTACCCAGCACGGGCAGGTTTTCGACCACGCGGATGCGTTTCGGCACGGCGATTTCCGGCTGCCCCAGTTCGCGCGCGGCGGCGTGCAGTTGCTCGCGGGTCAGTTTGGCATCGGTGCTGAACAGCACGATCAGTTCGCCGCGCGCCGGATCGGAGACGAAGGTCGCGGCGTGCATGCAATCCGGCGAAGCCGCGCGGGCGATGGCTTCCACCACTTCCAGGGAAATCATCTCGCCGGCCACCTTGGCGAACCGCTTCAAGCGCCCCTGGATGGTCAGATAACCATCGGCGTCGACCGATACCACATCGCCGGTGTTGTGCCAGCCGGCGCCGGCGGCGGAAGCCGGCGGCTCCAGCACGCCGGGCGCTTCATGGCGGTAGTAGCCGGACATCAGATTGGGGCAGCGCACATGCAGTTCGCCGCCGCCGTCGATGCCCTCCACCGGCAGCAAGCGGGCCTCGATGCCGGGGATCAAGCGCCCGACCGTGCCGGGATGGTTGTCATGCGGCAGATTGACCGCCAGCACCGGCGCCGTTTCAGTGACGCCATAGCCTTCCAGGATGTCGACCGAATAGCGTTCGCGCCAGGTGTCGCGGACGCTGTCGGCCAGTTTCTCGGCGCCGGCGACGACGATCTTCAGGCTCTTGAAATCGTCCGGCCCGGCATGGCGCGCGTAGTGATGCAGGAAAGTGCTGGTGCCGAACATCACGCTGCACTGTTTTTCGCGCACCAGCGCGGGAATCGCCTTGAAGTGCAACGGACTGGTGTAGATCACCAGCCGCGCGCCGCTGACCAGGGCGATCAAGGTGCCGGCGGTCAGGCCCAAGGAGTGGAAAATCGGCAGCGCATTGAACACGGTATCGTTCGGGCCGAACGGAAACACCCGCATCGCCTGCGCGAC
>JAGUXX010000298.1 GCA_020061585.1 Betaproteobacteria bacterium
CCCTTGCCGTATACCCCATACGGCGGCGGGTCCGCGCCTAGCCTGACGGAAAAATCCATCCGTTTTATATGCTCCGGCAAGCGTGCAACACCACACTAGCCAGGGTCATGCGCCGCGAAAAACGCTCGGTTCGATGCAATATTTCTTCAATAGCTTGCCCAGCGCCCGACGTTCCTTGCCGGCCAGGCGGGCGGCTTGCGAGACATTGCCGGCGCTTTCGCGCATCAGCCGTATCAGGTGGTTGCGCTCGAAGGCCTGCAAGGTGGCCTGTTTGGCTTGATTGAAATTGAGCGTGCCGGGCTGAACATCCTGCAAGGCCCGACGACGATCAGACTTGCGCCGACGTTCGGACTCCGGGAGCGGCTCGCGGATCAGCAGGTCGGGGCCATCGCACATCAGGAACTCGCGCTGGATGCGGTTGCGCAATTCCCGCACGTTGCCGTGCCAGGGTTGGCCGGTCAGCCAAAGCAGGGTGTCGGGATGCAGGGCGAGGTGGGGCATGTTGTAGCGACTGGCCGCTTCATTGACGAAATGCCGCGCCAGCAACAGTACGTCGTCGTCACGCTGGCGCAGCGGCGGCACCGCCAGTTCCATGACGTTGAGGCGGTACAGCAGATCGGCGCGGAAGCGGTCCTGGCCGACCAGCGCTTTCAGATCATCATTGCTGGCGGCGAGGATACGCACATCCGCCGCCAGCAGCCGGCTGCCGCCCAGTGGCCGGTAGTTGCCATCCTGCAGAAAGCGCAGCAGGCTGACCTGAGCCTTGGGCGACAGGGCGTCGACTTCATCAAGAAACAGCGTGCCGCCTTCGGCCTGGGCGATCAGCCCGCTTTGGGTGTCGCGCGCGTCGGTGTAAGCGCCCTTGCTGTGCCCGAACAGTTCGTTCTCGATCAGATGGTCGGGCAAGGCGCCGCAATTCACCGGGATGAACGGTTTGTCGTTGCGCTTGCCCTGGTAATGGATGGCGCGCGCCGCCAGTTCCTTGCCGCTGCCGGTCTCGCCGCTGATCAGCACGGTGGCGTCGAAGCCGGCGATCCGGGCGATCGCCGTCAGCATGTCAAGAAAAGCCTTGGATTCTCCGATCAACCCATGCGTTTGCGATTGTTCGACCATTTCGTCACCTTCCCTTCTGAATCAGGCTTGGGTTTCCGCCTGTACGCTGTTGTATCTATACCGTAGCAAAATTTGCCGAAGCCGGATAGCTCGAAGCGATTCGCGGGCAGATTGGTTCAGGCCGATTTCGGTGCGATCAAGTGGTATCGAAGCGGATGTGGCGATGGTCGAAGCTATCCCGCTACGCGTTCGATTGCACGGTTTTCAGGTTGAACGGTCTGGCCTGTCTTCCTGGTGCAGTTTCTCGCAAATGGCTTGACAGGATTAACCGATGGAATTATTCGCCGGGCAAGGCGCAAACCTGCGGCCATATTGGACATATGGCAAGGAGGGCAACGCTGTATGGCGAGAAAAGACGCCGCTTTATGGGCCGGATAGCGTGCATCACCATACTATTTATAAGGCCAAATTTATCCGCGATTGCCGGTCGGGCTGTAGGGTGCGCCATGCGCACCGTTTAACGTGGAATGGTGCGCATGGCGCATCCTAAGGCTGGACCTTTTCGTCAGGCTTCAAGGGAGCCGCAACGACGCATGGCGGTAAATGCCGCCGTTTATGGGCCAGCTAATGTGCAACACCACACTAGCTGGCGCCGACCGAAGGATCAGGCGGCAACTTTCAGGCTGGACACTTCATCCATCTGTTGCTTGGCGATGCTGTAGCCTTCCTGGGCCAGGTTGCCATATTCGGAGGAAGCTTCGTTGGCCAGGTCGATACTGGCGCGCACGGCATTGATGCTACGCTCGCCGCATTCACGCATCAGCGCGGTCTGGCCGGCCAGCAGATCCTGGTAGCCTTTGGCCTTGGTCATCAATTCCAGGCCGCGGGCGCCGGCATCCATGAAAAAGGCGGCCAGATCGGCTTGTTGCTGAAACAGTTTGTCGAAGCTGCGCTGATTCAGTTCGCCGATCTTGCGAACCGATTCCATCGCCACGGCGGTGTTCTTTTCCATCATTTCGATCATTTGCTTTTGCATGGTATTTCTCCTGAGGTTGATTCAAATTCGATGAGTGCGGTACATTTGTGCAGTGCACCAAATGTTGCAACGCACAATATCCAAATCATCACCCGCTTGTCAAGCATCACGACACCATTTTTTTCAATGACAGGCAGCCCGTGTCTCGGAAATATATTCACAGCGCTGCTCGGATCGCCCTGCGGCAGATGTCTACGGGCTCTAGAATTACGCCGTTGAAGATTTCCTTTGAATCAGATGGATTCCAGTTCCAATCCCGTGCGTGTGCTAGTGGTCGATGACGATATTCTGATGCGTGAAGTGCTCAAGGCCTTGCTGCGTGATGAGGGTTTCGCGGTGGCGGGGGAGGCGCGTGATGGCCAGAGCGCGCTGTCGCTGCTGGAACGCGCCCGTCCGGATATTGTCTGTCTCGATGTCAATATGCCTGGCATGTCGGGGCTCGATGTATTGAAGAACATTCGTGCGAAATTTCCCGAGATACGCGTGGTGATGATCACCGGCGATTCGTCCATGGCGACGGTACGCGAGGCGGTCGGATTCGGCGCGATGGGCTACATCATCAAACCGTTCAAGGCCGGCCGGGTGCATTCTTCTCTGGTTGCGGCAATGAAAACACCGATCGATTCGCCATTTGGTTGAGTACGTCCAGGAGCCTGTCGGCTAAAATCCGACGTTTTCCCAACCTCAGCCGGGAAGCGCCATGGGTTCCATACCTCTATCGAATATCCTGTATCTGAAGGGCGCCGAGTCCACGGTTCCAGCCCTGTCGGAATTCCGTATCCAGAAGTTGCTGCGCCAACTGTCGCCGCTCGGCATTGCCGAGGTGGCGGCTGAGTTCCGCTATTTTGTCGCGCTGAACGGTGGACCGGAAGCCGCTCTGCGTGGCGAGGATCTGACGTTTCTATTCGAACTGCTGAATGCGCGGGAGCATCATCCGGCGGACGCCGCCATTCTGGTTACACCGCGCCTGGGCACGGTCTCCCCCTGGTCGTCGAAAGCCACCGACATCGTCGCCAATTGCGGCTTGCGCGACATCCAGCGCATCGAGCACGGTATCGCCTGGCAACTGCGGAGCCGCAAGGGTAAACCGGTTGCCGCGGCGGTTGCGCGGGCGGCCTTGCCGTATCTGCACGACCGCATGACCGAAAGCGTGCTGCTTGATGAGCGATTGGCGGCGGGTTTGTTCAGCCATGTCGAACCGCAACCGCTGGCTACCGTCGATCTGCTCAAGGGCGGCAAAAAGGCGCTGGAAAAGGCCAATTCGGAATGGGGCCTGGCGCTGTCGGCGGATGAAATCGATTACCTGGCCGAGAACTTCAAACGGGTCAAGCGCAACCCGACCGATGTCGAGTTGATGATGTTCGCGCAGGCCAATTCCGAGCATTGTCGGCACAAGATTTTCAATGCCGATTGGGTCATCGACGGCAAGCAACAGTCGGAATCGCTGTTTTCGATGATCCGCCACACCCATGCCATGCGCCCGCAAGGCACGCTGTCGGCCTATTCCGACAACGCCTCGGTGATCGAGGGCGCCAGCATCGGCCGCTTCTATGCCGATCCGGATCAGGTCTACCGGTTTCACGTCGAGCCCACCCATATATTGATGAAGGTGGAGACGCACAACCATCCCACCGCGATTGCGCCGTTCGCCGGCGCCGCGACGGGTTCCGGTGGCGAGATACGCGACGAAGGCGCGGTCGGCCAGGGTTCCAAGCCTAAGGCCGGTCTGGCCGGATTCACGGTTTCGAATCTGTGCATTCCCGGCTTCGAACAACCCTGGGAAGCGGCATACGGCAAACCCGGCCGCATCGTGTCGGCGCTGCAGATCATGCTCGACGGTCCGATCGGTTCAGCGGCGTTCAACAATGAATTCGGCCGCCCCAACCTCACCGGCTATTTCCGCAGCTTCGAAATGCGCACGCCGGATGGTCAGGTGCGTGGCTATCACAAGCCGATCATGCTGGCCGGCGGGGTCGGCAATGTGCAGGAACGCCATATCCACAAACAGGCCTTCAAGGCCGGCACCTTGCTGATCCAGCTCGGCGGTCCCGGCCTGTTGATCGGCCTGGGCGGCGGCGCGGCGTCCAGCATGGGCGCTGGTTCGAACATGGAAGCGCTGGATTTCGATTCGGTACAGCGCGGCAATCCGGAAATCCAGCGTCGCGCCCAGGAAGTCATCGACCGTTGCTGGGCGCTGGGCGCGGACAATCCGATCCTCTCGGTGCATGACGTTGGCGCCGGCGGTCTGTCCAACGCCATGCCGGAGCTGGCGTATGGGACAAACCCGGGCGCCGGTCTCGGCGCGACCTTCGAATTGCGCGACGTGCTGAGTCTGGAACCGGGCATGTCGCCGCGCGAGATCTGGTGCAACGAAGCGCAGGAACGCTACGTGCTGGCCATCGCGCCGGACAGTCTCGAACTGTTCCGTGGCCTGTGCGAGCGGGAGCGCTGTCCGTTTGCCGTGGTCGGCAAGGCGACCAACGATGGTCAGTTGACCGTGACCGACCGGCATTTCAACAACAAGCCGGTCGATATGGAAATGGATGTGTTGCTCGGCAAACCGCCGAAGATGACGCGCAAGGTCAAGCATGTCGCGCCGACGCTGAAAGCCTTTAGCGCCGATGGGCTGGATCTCGACGAAGCGGCCTATCGGGTGTTGCGGCATCCGACCGTCGCCGGCAAGAGCTTTCTGATCACCATCGGCGATCGGAGCGTCGGCGGCTACACCGCGCGCGACCAGTTGGTCGGCCCTTGGCAGGTGCCGGTGGCCGATGTGGCGGTGACCACCATGGGCTACGACACGCTGCTGGGCGAGGCCTTCGCGCTCGGCGAGCGCAGCCCGATCGCGCTGATCGATCCGGCCGCCTCCGGCCGCATGGCGGTCGGCGAAGCGCTGACCAATCTGGCCGCTGCCGCGATCAACGGCATCGGCGATATTCGGCTGTCCGCCAACTGGATGGCCGCCGCCGGCCATCCCGGCGAAGATGCGGCGCTATTCGATACGGTGCGGGCGATCGGCAAGGAATTGTGTCCGCAACTGGGCATCAGCATTCCGGTCGGCAAGGATTCGATGTCGATGCGCACCGCCTGGCGAGACGAGGATACGGACAAGTCGGTGGTGTCGCCGCTGTCGCTGATCGTCACCGCCTTCGCGCCATGCGCGGATGCCGCGCGCACGTTGACGCCGCAACTGCGCGATGATCGCGAAACCGATCTGATCCTGATCGATCTCGGGCGCGGTCGTAACCGCCTTGGCGGCAGCATCCTCGGCCAGGTCTATGGTGAACTCGGCGATGCCTGCCCTGATCTCGACGATCCCGAGCGGGTCAAAGCCTACTTCGAGTTGATTCAGCGCCTGAACCGGGAAGGCAAGCTGCTGGCCTATCACGACCGCGCCGATGGCGGCTTGTTCACGACCATCTGCGAGATGGCTTTCGCCGGCCATTGCGGAGTCGATCTGGATGTCGATGAGTTGCGTTATCACCGTTTGCACGACGACATCATGCAGGACGTCGACGAGGCGCCGGACCCCAGCGAACCCTACACCAGCCGACTGTTCGGCATACTGTTCAACGAAGAACTCGGCGCGGTGATCCAGGTGCGTCGGGCCGACACCGGCGCGGTGATGGAGGCCTGTTTCGCGGCGGGTCTGCGCGACGAGTTCTACATTATCGGCGGCACCAATCGGAAGGATCGCGTGCGCATCCTGCGTGAAGGTGTGGCGGTGTTCGACGAGAAGCGCGCCGATCTGCACCTTGCCTGGTCGGAAACCAGTTATCGCATGCAGGCGTTGCGCGACAACCCGCATTGCGCTGAACAGGAGTTCGACGGTCTGCTGGTCAAGAAGAACCCCGGTTTGCATGCCGAGTTGAGTTTCGACTTGAACGAAGATGTCGCCGCGCCATTCGTCAAGCGCAAACGCGTCCAGCCCAAGATCGCCATCCTGCGTGAGCAGGGGGTCAACGGCGAAGTGGAAATGGCCGCAGCCTTCGCGCGCGCCGGTTTCACGCCGGTCGATGTGCACATGAGCGATATCCTGGCCGGTCGGGTCAAGCTGAAAGCCTTCACGGGTCTCGCCGCCTGCGGTGGTTTCAGTTATGGCGATGTGCTCGGCGCCGGCGGCGGCTGGGCGGCGTCGATTCTGCACAACGCGCGCGCCAGCGATGAGTTCCAGGCCTTCTTCCAGCGCGCCGACAGTTTCGCCTTGGGGGTGTGCAACGGTTGCCAGATGATGAGCCGCTTGTCCGGCATCATTCCCGGCGCGGAAAACTGGCCGCGCTTCGAGCGCAACCTGTCGGAGCAGTTCGAGGCGCGCTTGGTGATGGTGGAAGTGCCGAAATCCCCCTCGATACTGTTCGACGGCATGGCCGGCAGCCGCATGCCCATCGTGGTTTCGCACGGCGAGGGCAGGGCGGTGTTCACCGGCAAGGCGCAGCGCAAGGCGGCGGAAGTCTGTCTGCGCTACGTCGACAATCGCGGCCGCAAGACCGAGACCTATCCCATGAACCCGAACGGGTCGCCGAACGGCATCACCGGCCTGACCACCCCGGATGGCCGGTTTACCATCATGATGCCGCACCCGGAACGGGTGTTCCGCGCCGTGCAGCATTCCTGGCGGCCGGACGACTGGCGCGAGGATGGTCCGTGGCTGCGGATGTTCAGGAATGCCAGGAAGTGGGTGGCTTGACCGGGTGGCTTGAGCGGCGATTCCAGCCGGCTTGCCGGCTGGTCGTGGATTACGGCGCGAACATCCACGACGGCAACAGCCACCAGGGCGTGAACGGCAATTGAACCTCGACCACGGCGGCCGGACCGGGGTCGCCGGCCTGGTTTTCGCTATTCAACCCGATCACCCGCAACCAGTACTTGCCCGGCGCGGGGAGCGGCAAGCGCGCTTCCAGGCCGGTTATATTCCGGCTCGACAGCGCATTGCCGAAGCGCTCGTCGCGACTCAATTCCAGGCGGTAGGCGGCGGCGTCGCCGGTCCAGTTGGCGATCAGATACATGCCTTCGATGCGGACTTGCGGCGGCAGGCGCGGCGGTGGTTGCACCCTGAACGCGCGATGCGGGCTGAAGGCGCGTGGCTGTCCTTGCTGGTCGAGGCTGGCGATGCGCCAATGCCATTCGCCGCTGGGCAGGCTTACACGGATGGTGGAGCTGATCGGCAAGCGCTGGTCGATCAAGCCCTGGCCGAACTCGGGGGTCGGCGCCAGTTGCAGCAGATAGCCGCGCGCGCCTTCGGCGGGACTCCAAGCCAGCTCGACTTCGGCGCCGCCGAGACTTTCGCCCAGCGCCGGTTTCAGCGGCAGCGGCGGCAACGGGCGGGTGTCGAGTCGGAACGCATGGTCGGCATTGAAGCCTTCCAAACCAAGCGCGTCGATGGCGCGCACACGCAGGAAATAATCGCCATCCGCCAGGTCCTCATGCCACTGCACTTCCGGCGAGGCGACCCGCTCATCGCGCATGACATTCTGGAAATCGACCTCGCCGGACAATTGCACCCGCCAGCCGCGCGCAGCGCCGTCCGCCGGCCAGGCCAGACTCGCCGGCAGCCGCATGATGCGATCCGGCAGCGCGCTGAGATCGGGCTTGGCCAGCAGACGCACCGGCGGCGCGGGTGGCTTGCCTTGCTCCGTGTAGGTGCCGAATCCGGCCTCGACACGCACCTCGGTGCCCTGGGCGGTGACGGCGACGGCGCCAGCGGTGACTTCGTTACGCATGCTGTTGCCGTCATCCGCGACCTGCAGGCGGAAATCCGTGCCGCGCAAGCCGGCCACCGACACCGGGGTACGCACCAGAAAGCCCCCGGCGGGCGACAACTGCTTGCCGGCGCGCGCTTCGAGCCGGCCGCTGTCGAGGCTCAATTCAGTCGATACCATGCCGGTTTTGCCATAACCGGCGAGACGGCCGAAACTCAACTTGCTGGATGCCTGCTGGGTCAGTCGGGTGTTGTCGGCAAAGCGATAACTGACGCTGGAAGCCGGACCGGTCAGCACGATCTCGCCACCGGTGAGGATTTCACCGGCCTTGAGCGGCTGAAATGCGGCGTCGACTCGCTTGAATCGCACGTTGCCGTTGACGCTCAGGACATCGACCGGCGCCGGCGTGACCTTGAGCAATTCGACGGGAATCTTCAGCCTGCTGTTGACCGGCAGATGTTTAGGGATGTCCACCTTGTTGACCGCCTGGATCTTCGGCCAGTGCCGCGGATTGTGCAGATAGGTCTGACCGATACCGATCAAGGTGTCGCCGGGGACGGTCAGATACAGCCAGTCCGCGGCCCGCGCGGAGAGCGTGGTAGACGCGGCAAGAACGGAAATCATCAGTGCGGTGCGCATGGGCGGTCTCTTACGGTAAGCTTTGGACTACTGAATAACACAAGGAAAAACCTGTCATGACGATCGGCACGCCGCTTTCTCCATCCGCTACCCGGGTGATGCTTCTGGGTTCAGGCGAACTGGGCAAGGAAGTCATTATCGCCTTGCAGCGCCTGGGTGTGGAGGTGATTGCGGTGGATCGTTATGACGACGCGCCCGGTCACCAGGTCGCGCACCGCGCCCAGACCATCGACATGACCGACGGCAATGTGCTGGCGCGCCTGATCGATTCGGAGCGACCGGCGATCATTGTTCCGGAAATCGAGGCCATCGCCACCGACACCTTGTTGGAACTGGAGGCGGCGGGTGTTTGCCGTGTCATCCCCAGCGCGCGCGCCGCCAATCTGACCATGAATCGCGAGGGCATCCGCCGCTTGGCCGCCGAAACATTGCAGTTGCCGACCTCCCGTTACGCTTTTGCCGATTCTTTGCAGAGTCTGCGGGCGGCGGTGGCGGGCGAGCATGGCATCGGTTTTCCATGCATCGTCAAGCCGGTGATGTCATCTTCCGGCAAAGGTCAGAGCCGCGTCGAGAATATGGATGAACTGGGCTCGGCCTGGGATTACGCCAACACGGGCGGTCGCGTCAACAAGGGGCGGGTGATCGTCGAAGGCCTGGTCGATTTCGACTACGAAATCACCTTGTTGACGGTGCGCGCGCGCGGCGCGGATGGTGGGGTGGAAACGCATTTCTGCGCGCCGATCGGCCATGTTCAGGTCAATGGCGATTACGTGGAAAGTTGGCAGCCGCAAGCAATGAACGCTTTGGCATTGAGTCGGGCGCAGGCTATCGCCAAGGCGGTGACTGACAATCTTGGCGGCGTCGGACTGTTTGGCGTCGAATGCTTCGTGCGCGGCGATCAAGTCTGGTTTTCCGAAGTCAGCCCGCGCCCGCACGATACCGGCATGGTGACGATGATCAGTCAAAAGCAGAGCGAGTTCGAACTTCACGCCCGGGCCATACTGGGGTTGCCGGTGGATGTGTCGATGACCACGCCTGGCGCATCGGCGGTGATCTATGGCGGCATCGATGCGGTCGGCGTGCGTTATGAGGGCGTGGCCGCCGCCTTGGCGATACCCGGAACCGACTTGCGCCTGTTCGGCAAACCGGTGGCCTATGCCCATCGTCGCATGGGCGTGGCTTTGGCCGAAGGCACCGATACCGATCAGGCCAGGCAGCGCGCCAAGGCGGCGGCGGCGCTGGTCAAGCCGGTGGCGAATTGATACCCGATCAGGAGCGGATCAGGAACAGACCTGTTGCAGATTGAACGACAGCAGATTGGTTTTGTTCAGTCCATCGAAACCGAAATTCAGCGCTTCGTGTAGCAGTTTCATCGGCGGCGGGGTGATGCCGACCAGTTCGGTCGGGCATTTGAAGTTGATGACCACCAACGGTTTCTCGCCGGTCGGATAAACCTTTTTGATGCTCGGCAAGATGTCCGCGTCACCGGTCAGCGGGATCATCATTTTCAGATTCGACAAAATCGAAGTGCCTGAACTGGAATTATTGGCTACCGGGGGAGACGTGGGCGTGGCGGTCTGGAATGATGTGGGCGCGGCGGTGGGCGTTTGAAACGGCAGCGATGGCAGCCAACCGGTCGGAATGTTGCCGGCCCATTTGGTCAGTTGATTCTGGGGTGCGAATGATGTCGGCGTGTATGCAACGGGAGGAACAGCAACCGGCGCAACGGCAACCGGCGGGTAAATCCTGGGCGTCAAATCCATGGTCGGCATGACTTGCGGCGCCGGCGCCGCTTGGTACTGGTAGGCCAGATACGGGTTGCGGCTTACGTTGGTCGGCTGATAGGTATTAGACGGCTGGTAAGCGTTCAGCGGCGGTGCAAAGGCCGACGGTGGCGCCACGGCAACCGGCGGAGTGTGGATTGGCGCCTTGACTACCGGTGACGCGAACACCGGAGCCGCAACAACTGGAGATGAAACAACCGGAGATGAAACAACCGGAGCCGCGGCTGCCGGGGCCGGGATTACAGGCGGTGTGATGGCAATCTGGACGGGCGCGACAGCCGGTTGCGCGATGGCGGCCTGGACCGGGAGCAAGGGCTGCACCGATTTGGGCAGAATCGCCGCGGGTTGATTCAGGAAATACGGATTGATGGTCACCTTTTCCGGCGCGGCCGGCAGACTGTTCAGCGATTCCGCGACGGTCAGCTTGAGCGGCTCGGCAATCGCCGTCGCGGCAGCTTGGCTAGAGGCGGGCATGATGACGGCCGCCTTGGTCGCCAGGGGTTGGTGCGAGCGAGTTCGGTAGGGCTTGGCTTTGGCGGTCTTGGCTTTCAGTACCTTGGATTTCTCGGCGCTGTTTTGTTGTGCCTGGGCATCGCTCCAGCTTGCGCCGATGTAGAAAAGCGAGAGCGAAGCGATCAGGGAATAACTGACGATCAAGGGCGAGTGATTCATTCTGGCAGCCTATATGAAGTAGGCGTCAAAGCGCCTTGAGAGCAACAAGCTAACCATCAAGGCGAATGGAGTCAATCAAGCGATTGATTATGGTACGAATTGGTCAAGCTTTTGTATCCAAATGGCCTATCGCGCTGGGCGGCATGTTCAGACTTCGCAAGACAAATCCGTGGGCGGCGGGCATCATGCCGCGGCACATGATCAGTCTGTTGGAGTAGTGTGTTGAACAGTAATCTGGAAGGCCGAATAGATGTCACGATCGAGTTGCATGGCACCGACGCGCCCGCTATCAAGATTGCGTCTTCGCGGCCGCGACTGGCCCGCAAGCTGATGACTGGCGCCACGCCGAAAGCCGCGGCCGAGCGTGCCGGACTGATTTTCAGCCTGTGCGGCAAGGCGCAGCGGATCGCCGCCGAAATGGCCTGCGAGGCGGCGCGGGGCATTGCGCCGGATGAAGCAGTCCTCGCCGAGCGGACGCGGCGCGTCATGGTAGAACTGGCGCAGGAGCAAGTCTGGCAGTTGTTGGTCAATTGGCCACGGCTGATGTCAATGCAACCGGATATGCCGACGCTGATCGGGTTGCGCCAGAGCGCGCAGGACCCGACCGCCTTCATGTCGGCCTTGCAAGCCTTGTTGCGCGACGTTCTGCTGGGCGAAGACGTCGAACAATGGCTGGCGCGCGGTCTGGTCGGCTTCGATGCCTGGCGTGGTCAGGCGCGGACGCCGACGGCCGAAATGTTTCGCGCCTGGTCTCCAGCCGATGACCATGGTATATGCGACACGCAGCTGCTGCCGCCATTGCAACAGATGAGCGCCGAGCACTGCGTTGATCTGGCGCGGCGGGCGCTGGCCGATGAAGACTTTTGCGGGCAGCCGCAATGGCGGGGCCGGCCCGCCGAAACCGGCGCCGTCTCGCGTTTGCGCGAGCATCCTTTGTTGCGCGCCTGGATAGCCGCGCGCGGACGTGGCTCGGGTGCGCGCCAACTGGCGCGGTTGCTGGAGCTGGCCGGTTTGCCGCAACAGTTTCACGCCGCCTCGCAGCCACTGGCACACGGCTATGGCTTGGCCGAGAATACCGGCATGTCGGCTATCGAAACCTCGCGCGGCCTGTTGATCCACGTCGTGCGTCTGGCCGATGGCTTGGTGGCCGACTACCGCATCGTCGCGCCCACCGAATGGAATTTCCATCCCGCCGGTGCGCTGGCCGAAGCGTTGGCCGATCTGTCCGACGCCGTCGCCGTCGCCGATATCGCGGCGCGGGCGCGGGCGATTTGCCAGTCGCTGGATCCTTGTGTCGCCTTTGGAGTCGAGATCAGTCATGCATGAAATGTCCATCGCCGAAGGCATCCTGCAAATCGTCGAAGATGCCGCCGCGCAACAAGGTTTCAAACGGGTGACCGAAGTCCGCCTGGAAATCGGCGCGCTGTCCGGCGTGGAAGTCGAAGCCTTGAGCTTTTGCCTCGATGTTGTGATGAAGGGCGGGGTCGCCGATGGCGCGCGCGTGGAACTGGAAAAAATTCCTGGCCAGGGCTACTGCCTGGGCTGTGGCGAGACGGTGCCGGTCCATGCGCTGTACGACGCCTGTCCGAAGTGCGGCAGTTATCAGGTGCAGGCTACCGGCGGCACGGAAATGCGGGTCAAGGATTTGCTGGTCGAGTGAGTTCGACCGATGTCGAATCACGCTGATGCGAATCCGGCCGCCGCCGTGCAGCGGCGCGTACGGATTGCCGGCATCGTCCAGGGCGTCGGCTTTCGGCCCTATGTCTGGCATCTGGCGCATGAACTGGGTCTGACCGGCTGGGTGCGCAACGATGCCGCCGGCGTCGAGGTGCTGGCGGTCGGCGATGCGGCGCGGCTGCAAGCCTTCGTACGCCGCCTGCCGCAAGAAATCCCGCCGCTGGCCGAGGTGCGCCGGCTGACCTGGGAGGATGCGCCGGCGGCTGTAGCCTTCGACGATTTCCGGATCATCGCCAGCGGCGTCGGTACGGCGGCGACGATGATCGGCCACGACACCGCCGTCTGCGCCGCGTGCCTGGCGGAGATGTTCGATCCGGCCGACCGGCGCTGGCGTTATGCCTTGATCAACTGCACGCATTGCGGGCCGCGCTATACGCTGACGCGCAAGCTGCCCTACGATCGCGCGCAGACCAGTATGGCGGCATTCCCGCTGTGTCCGGATTGCGCGCGCGAATACCGCGATCCGGCGGATCGCCGGTTTCATGCCGAACCCACCGCCTGTCCGGTTTGCGGGCCGCGTTTATGGGTGCAACCATGGCTGCAAGCGCTGGCGCCGAAGCCGGGCCACGGCGAGATCGATCCGATCGTCGACGCCTTGGCGCGGCTGCGCGCCGGTCAGATCGTCGCGCTGAAAGGCCTGGGCGGCTTCCATCTAACCTGCGATGCGCGCAATCCGGCGGCCGTGCAACGTTTGCGGGCACGCAAACAGCGCGATGAAAAACCGTTCGCGATCATGGCCGCCAATGTCGCCTCGATCGCCGCATGGGCAAGTATCGACAGGGCCGAGGCGGCCTTGCTGCAAGCCCCGGAACGGCCGATCGTGCTGCTGCGCAAGCGGCCCGGCGCCGACGCGGCGTTTGACGATATGGCGTTTGCCGATATCGCGCCGGGTCTGGCCTGGCTGGGCGTGATGCTGCCCTATACGCCGGTGCACTGGCTGCTGTTCCACGCCGCCGCCGGCGAACCGGCCGGCACTGCCTGGATGCACGATGCGCAGGATCTGTTGCTGGTGATGACCAGCGCCAATCCCGGTGGCGAGCCACTGGTGATCGATAACGCCGAAGCCCGTATGCGTCTGGATGGCATAGCCGATGCGCTGCTGATGCATGACCGGGATATCGTCGTGCGCTGCGACGACAGCGTCATGCGCATGACCGCATCCGGCGCGCCGCAATTCATCCGCCGCGCGCGCGGCTATACCCCGCGCGCCATTCGACTGCCGCATGCCGGCCCGCCGGTGCTGGCGCTGGGCGGTTATCTGAAGAACACGATCTGCGTGACGCGCGGTGACGAGGCCTTCGTTTCACAACATATCGGCGGCCTGGACAACCCGGCGACCTGCGCCATGTTGATCGAAGTCGTCGAGCATCTGCTGGACATCCTGCAAGTGCGTCCCGAGGCGGTCGCCCACGATCTGCATCCCGACTGCTTCAGCACTGCTCACGCGCGTGCGCTCGCGGCCCGCTGGGGGGTGCCGGCCATCGGCGTGCAGCATCATCACGCCCACATCGCATCCGTCGCGGCGGAACAGGGCGTCACCCGGCCGATCCTCGGGCTGGCTCTGGATGGCGTCGGTCTCGGCAGCGATGGCGGCGCCTGGGGCGGCGAGTTGCTGCGCGTCGCCGGCCCGGCGTTTTGCCGTCTCGGCAGATCGGAAGAGC
>JAGUXX010000304.1 GCA_020061585.1 Betaproteobacteria bacterium
GCTGGCGAGGGCGGCAGCCGCGACCAGCACCACGCCCAGCGGCGCGCAGGGCGTCAGCGCCATCGACAGGCCCATCAGGTAGAGGCCGCCGGGCATCAAGGTGGCGGGTGGTTTAGGTTTATCCAAACGTGGCAAGGGCATGACGGCCGGCTTGCCAGTCGTCGCTCCACACGTATTCCGGCCACCAACCACCCGCCCGAGCAGCGCCAGCCCGACCATCAGCGCGGCGGCCCCCAACACCAGCTTGACCTGACTGGAATCGATGCGCTCGCTGACCACCTGTCCAAGCAGTCCGCCAGCCAGCCCGAAACCGACATAGCCGGTCAGCCGGCCCAGCGACAGCGGCAGCAGAATCCGCCAGGACTGCCGCACGCCGCCATCGCAGTTGAGAAACACCGGCCCCAAATAGGGCAGACAGGCGAGCAGGCACGGGCCCATGCCGAAGGTGAAGCCGAGCGTGAACGCCATCGGCAGGCCGACCTGGGCGACGGGTACGGCGGCGCCCAGAGGCATCAGGACATCCAAAGCCATGTTCAATCGACGTCAGCGGTCAGTTTCTTCGGTGCAGCCACAACGACGACCTGGGCGCCTTTCTCGGCGCGAAGTCCACGCCGAGCATCCAGTCTTTCCCGGCTCTCGCTGTCCGCAACCTGATCCGCCAGCCATTCGCCGCGCGCCAGGATGGCGGCGCCGAACGCGGTGGTGGTCTGCGGGTGTTCCGGAACCACCAGTTCGCGTTGCAGTTCGTCCTGCAGCGCGGCGACCAGGCCTTTGTTCAGCGCCGGGCCGCCGTCGAAGTAGATGCGGTCTTCGATGCCGACGCGCTTGACCAGACGCAGGGTGCGCTTGGCGATGGAGTAATGGATGCCGGCGACGATTTCTTCCTTGCCGTGGCCGTTGGCGAGAAGGCCGATGATTTCCGATTCGGCGAACACCGTGCAGGTGCTGTTGATGGTCAGCGGCGCGCCGGTACCGTTGAAGTGGTAGACGCCGAGTTGTTCCAGATCGATATCCAGATTGGCGGCGGCGACGTCGAGAAAGCGACCGGTGCCGGCGGCGCATTTGTCGTTCATCGCGAAGTTGGTCACCGTGCCTTGATCGTCGATCTGGATCGCTTTCGAATCCTGGCCGCCGATGTTGATAATGGTGCGCACCCCACCATGCGCGCGGCCGGCCTCATGCGCGCCGATGGCGTTGGCGGTGATCTCGGAGATCGAGTCGTCGGCCTCCTTGAACAGCTTGCGGCCGTAGCCGGTGGCGATCAGGTATTTGACCTGCTCGCGTTGCAGATTGTGTTTGTCCAACAGGACTTGCAGCGCCGCCTTGGCGTTCTTGTGGAACAGGCTGCCGGAGTCGGTGACGTGCACGCCGACCAGTTGACTGTCCTGATTGACCAGTGCCACCTTGATCGCGGTGGAACCGATGTCGATGCCGACGAAATAGTTCATCTTTCTCTCACCTTCGTTGTCCAGGTAGGGTGCGCCGCGCGCAGCGTTTTTGGCGGGATGGTGCGCATGGCGCACCCTACGAAACCTTCGCCTGCCGTTTGCGCGCCTTGATCGATTCGAGAAAAGCCTCGATGCGGGTAGTGAGTTGGCCCATGTCGTCCGGGCTGTAGTCGGTTTCGATGTAGAGCATGGGAATGCCGGCGTCGTTGAGCGTCTTGGCGACGCTGCGCTGTTCCATCTCGTACACCTGGCAGCCGGAGAAGGCCTGATAGACCACGCCGTCGGCGTTGAAATCGCGCGCCAGATCGATCAACCGGCGGCGGCGGTCGTCGTTGCGGGTGAAGATCGGGCAGGTGCAGGGCTTCAGGTAATGGTCGGCCAGGCTGTCGATCATGTGGTTGACCATCCACTCATCGACCACCGGCATGTCGTACAGCATGCGGTTGGCGGAACAGGTCTCGTCGGCCACCACGACGCCACCGGCTTCCTCGATCAGCAACGGCAATTTCAGGTTGGGAAAGATCGGCGGCGAGCCGGTGAACAGGATGCGCGGCGCTTTCTTCTGCGCGGCGTTGAAGCCGTCGGCATCGCGTTGTTTGAGTTCTTCCACCAGCGCTTCGGTGGCCGCAGTCCAGCGTTCCAGATCGTCGAAGAAATAGGCGTTGGTAACCAGAAAGATGTCCTTGCCCAGCACCAGCGACGGCGCTTTGCGCCGCAGGTTGTGCAGCGCGCGAAAGGCGATCTGGGCGCGGCGGGTGCGGGCCATGGCGGCGTTGAGTCTGTTGCGCGTGAGTTTCTTGCCGGTGAGTTGCTGCAGGCGCACGGCGAAGTCGCGCACCGAGCGTTGCCAGTAGACGCGCGAGGCCTCGCTTTCCTTGACGTTGGGAAACTCCAGGTCATGCACCGGATAGCCCATGTCTTCCATCATCACGCCGGCCTTTTTCTTCTGGTCGCAGGTCGACGGGTTGACGATCATGTCCAGCTTGCCGATGCGCGGCACGCCCTTCTCCTGGTCGTGCAGCCGACCCAGCGTGGCCTTAACCAGTGAGCAGGACTTGGCCGGCATGAAGTCGGCGCCGATCTGGTCGTAGTGATAGGCGCCGTTGCACAGCCGGATCGGCGTCGCGCCGACCGCGTAGATCAGCTCTTCCGGGGCCTGGATGCAGGTCATGCCGACTTGCGGACCGGCCGGGCGCGGCAGGGTTACGCCGTGGATGTAGACCGTGCGGAACAGGTCGTAGAAATACTGCATGGACTTCGGGTTTTCGTCGAAGTCGTCGATCAGCTTGTCGAGCATGACCTCGGCTTCGCGGGCCTGGCGTGAGCGGTTGAAAGCTGCTGCTTCGACGGTGGGTTTAATGGGAATGACCGTCACAGCCGGCTCCTTTGTTCATGCGTTTGAGGAAACCTTCCTCGGTCGATTCAAATATCTTGAGGCCGGCGAATTCCACCTTCAGCGTGCCGGGTTCGGGACAGGCGGCAACGCACTTCAGGCACAGCGTGCAGTCATCGGTCATCGCATCCTTCTTGACGATGTCGTCGGCGATGGCGCGGATTTCCATGTCGCAGACGTTGAAACAATTGCCGCACTTGGTGCAGGTCTCCCCGTCCTTCTTCAGTTTCAGCAGCGCCGGCTTGGCGATCAGGTAATGCAGCGCGCTCATCGGGCAGAAGAAGCAGAAGAAACGCTTCTTGATGAACGAGCCAATCAGGAACATGCCGGCGATGAACATGCCCAGCCCGGTCAGCACCAGCCCGCTGACGCTGGAAAAGTCCAGCGTCAGTTGCGTGGTATCGCCGGTGAACAGCGGCAGCACCACGCGCCCCGGGCAGATCTGGCAGAACGGCGCGCCCATGTCGTGCGAAAACCAGCCGCCGCCGATGCCAAGCGGAATCAGGATCATCAACGCCAGCAGCACGAACTTGACCCACGACAGCGCGTTGAACGGCTTCTCGCCATACAGCGAATAGCGAATGCCGGTGCGCTTGCGCAGCGAGGTCAGCCAGTCCTGCAAGGTCCCGAGCGGACACATGAAGCCGCACCAGCCCTTGTTCAACACAATGAACCAGAGGAAGAACAGGCCGAAGCCGGTCAGCACGGCAATGCCGGCGGCGCTGAACAGTTGCTCCCACGGCCTTGCCAACTGGTGTTGCAACGGCAGCAGGTAGCACACCCCGGCGCGCCCTTCACGGTTGTAACCGCAGGAGAACATCGGGATGCTGTTGCCCAGGTCGATGGCCAGATAGCCGCCGTAGACGAACAACACGAAGGCGGTGAACTGGAACCAGAAACGGAAGCTTTGCAGATCGACGTTGTTGACCGCGCGGCGTATGCGCGATGTTGACCGACCTCGGCATTCACTCATCGAAGCGCACCTCCTGGTACGGCTTCACCCGTCGTCGCCGATACAGCCAGACGCTGGAACCGGTGAACAACAAGCCGGCGGTGCCGACCATCAGGCCGGAGGAATACGATTCATAGTCGGCCATGCCGGGGTAATAGGCGCCGGACAGTGTGGCCGTGTAACGCGTCGCGGCATATTTTCCGCCCAGATATTCGCCCGCCTCCGGCGTCGAGAAGCTGGCCGAGACCAGATAGTTCTCGCGATGGCGCTTGTCGAACAGACGCCAATCCTCCGGGTAGTAATCGCGAATCACGGTGAACGTGGCACGACCGTCCTCGTCGCTTTGCACGCTGTTGCTCCAGCCCTGGCCGGATGTGAAAGTGACGCGCGCGTTCTGCACCGGCTTGCCGGCCTGCAACACCTGAAACACGATTTCATCGCCATAGTTGAGGCGCGTGAACAGCGTTTCCTTGTCCTGGCGCTCGCGCACGATCTCCACCGGTATGCGGGCCTCGGTGCGCGGCACCACCAGACGCGCCGCCACATCCTTAGGCATGCCGTGCCCCATCGAGGCGAAAACCACCTCGGCCTTGGCGAGCGTGATGTTGAGCGTGTCCCGCGCCAGCGCTCGGCGAGTGAAATACACGTTGTAGCTGCCTTGCGACGGGGTTGGAAACTTGACGTTGTAAGGCCCGCCGTGCGGCTCCACCGCAATCTCGCGGGTGTTGCCGTCCGGCCCCTGCACCAGCGCACTTTCCTCGGCCGTGACCGGACGCGCGGTTTTCGGGTTGCCGCCGACGTTCAGCCAGACCCGTCTGGTCGGCACGCCGTCCTTGTCCATGCCAGCCATGCGCCCACCGCCGGCGGGTTTGTCACCAGCGGGACGTCCAGAACCCTTGCCATTGCGTTTGAAAGCCGAAGCATCGGTCAGCCACAGCACGCCATCGCCCTGCCCGCCATCGCCTCGACCATTTGAACCCGCCATCGATGCACTACCCCGTCCGCGCGCCGCTTCCTGTTTCTCCGGGTTGTTCCTGGCATGAGCGTCTCCCTGACCCCCATGATTCATTGCCTTCGCCGCTTCCGCGTGCTGGGCCAGACTTGCGCCGCTGACCAGCAGAATCGCGGACGCGGCCAGAAGATGGATGATGCGCATGTGTCGAGATCTCCCGGCTCAGAACTTGTAAGACAGACCAGCACGCAAGGTCAGCGGCGTGTAGCTACCGGAGTTGCCTTGACCCGCCTGAGCGGTCACCACACTGACGCCGGCGAGTGTGCTGTTGCCGACGCGGGTGGTGTATTTCTCGTCGGTAAGATTGAGGGCATGCAGCCAGAACGACCAATTCTTGTCGCGATAACTGGCGCGCAGACTCCACAGATCGGGTCGCGAATAGGTCAGCGTGTTGGCGGTGTCGTAGAAGTATCTGGAGATATGGTCGTATTCCAGCTCGATGTTCCATTTCGGCGCCGGCTTGACCGCCACGCGCAGATTCAGGCGTTCGCGCGGCATATACATATAAGACTTGCCGGCCGTGGCCCCCACGTTGTCATCGTGATACAGCGCCTGGGCATTGACGTAGGTGGCGCCGAGATCCAGCCAGTCGTTCGCCGCCCAGTTGAAGACGGATTCCACCCCTTTGGTGGTCAGCCCGCCCAGGTTCTCGCGGATGTCGCAGTCCGCGCCACCGTTCAGGCTGGTTGACTCAGCCGCCGTACAGTCGCGAGTGTTGATGAAGCCCTTGTTTTCGCTGTGATATACGGCGATGTCATAACGCAGACCGAGGTTGCTGAACAAACCGCGAAAGCCGATTTCATGGGTCAGGCCCTCCTCGGGCTTCAACTCGGAACCAATCACATTGCCGGCGGTACCTGTTGCGGCGCTATCCAGGAATGAACTGCTGCCGGGCGCATTGAAGGTTTCGGCGCGACTCAACCAAAGCAGGTGATCCTGGACCAGATCGTAGGTTGCCCCGGCCTTGCTGACGCTGTCCTTGAAGGTCTTTGCACCATCCTTGTTGGCCGTCGTGCGGTCATTCACCGAGTAGGTGATCTTGTCGAAGCGCTCGCCGATATGCAGACGCAGTTTGTCGATGGGTGAAAACTCGTAGTGAATGAACGGCGTTTCATTTTTCTCTTTGGCGATGTTGCCTTGTCCGGTCGCCGTCATCGCGCCCAACGCCCACATCCCCAACTGCGCCTGGGCGGCGGTGTAAGCGTTGCTGTAGGTCGTGGTGTCGGTCTCCACGTCGATCAATTCCATGCCGACATACAGCGTCGACTTGCCCAGATCGAACTCCTGGCGGTACATCGGCCGGGCGGATTTCACCACCACCTCGGCCTTTTTGATCGTGTTGGTCGGGTTAGACGCCGCAGCGGGCGAACCGGAGTTGTAGGTCGAACAGATCACCGTGACGTTGTCGCAGATGACGCTGCGCGAACCACCGGAACCGGCCGCGCCACCGTCCTTGCCATCGTCGGTGCGTTGCGACAAGGCCAGGGTCAGTTCGCCGCGCGCGCCGATCAGTTGTTGCAGGTTGGCCGAGAAGGTCTGATAGGTGTGGTCGGTTCTGCCATCCGTGCCTGGCACGCTGGGTTGCCAGTCATTTTCGAAATACACGTCGCGCAGGTTGACACCATTGATGCTGGCGTTCTTCAGCTTGGCCGCCTCGGCGGCATTCAGCGGCAGTGCGCCGGCCAGGTGGAAGTCGTAATGCAGACGATCCGCGCCCAGGGTCAGTTTGGTGGTATCGGTCGCGCGGATCAGCGCGCGGAAAGCCAGACCGTCCTTGTGTTCTTCGGCGGCCTGATTGCTGCCGGCGGCGATATTCTTGCGCCAGCCATCGTTATCCATCGTGCTGGCATTGAACAGAACTCCGATACGGCCATCGTCAGTGGTCTTGCCGACATTGCCCCCGGTCCGGGTGAACCCCCAACTGCCCAGTTCCTGCGACAGCTTGGCCTCGAAATCCTTGGGCGGCAGACGCGTGGCAACACTGATCGTGCCGCCCAGCGCGCCGCTGCCATAGAGCGCCGAACCGGGGCCGGTAATGACTTCGATCCGATCGAGATTGCCGCCATCGAGCTCGTCGAGCAGGGACGTATTCGACGTAGAGGACACCCGCAACCCATCGACCCGGTTTTCCGTATAGTTCTTGCCGCCGTCGGGAATGCGCATGTTGCGCACCATGCTGAAGCCGGGCACGCGCTTGCCGAGTTCGAGCAGGTTGTTGACCAGATTCAGATGCTCCAGCTCCTCACGCTCCACCACCGTACCGGACATCGGCGTGTATTCGGTCAGCTTGCCCAATTCGGTGCGGGCCTGGACTTCCACCTCGTGGTCCACACTGGCGGTGACCGGAGCCAGCACGCGGTCGACTGGCTCGGCCCTGGCGTCATGCGGGGGAATGCAGGCAGCGGAGACGGCAAGCGCGATCAGGGACTTGTTGAAATGCATCGGTCTGCTTTCTGAATTGATTTATCGAGTGGCGCTGGAATACGGCTGAATCGAGGGATCGGTGACGAAAGCGATGCGCGCCACCCCCGCCTGCCGCGCGGCGGCGAGGATGCGGGCGACGGATTCGTAGCGCGTGCCGCGGTCGGCGCGCAGATGCAGTTCGGGAATCTGACGCTCCACCACGGCGGCCTGAAAGCGCCGGTCCAGCGCGTCGAAGGCGATCGGCGCATCGTCGAGAAAGAGCTGGTTCCGGGCATCCAGCGACACCTGCATGACCCTCGGTTTGTCGTCCACCGCCGTGGCGCTGACCTGCGGCAGATCAATCGGTATGCCCGGGCTGAACAACGGCGCGGTGATGATGAAGATCACCAGCAGCACCAGCATCACGTCGACCAGCGGCGTGGTGTTGATCTCGGCCATCGGCTGGCTGTTGTTGCTTTCGAATCCGCCGAACGACATGCTCAGCTCCCCCTGCTTTGCGGCGCGCGCGCGCCGGTGGTCAGGAAGGCGTGCAAGTCGTGCGCGAAGCCATCAAGAAAAGCCAGCGTCAAGCGGTTGGCGCGGGTCAGGGCGTTGTAGGCCAGTACCGCCGGGATCGCCACGAACAGGCCGGCGGCGGTCATGATCAGCGCCTCGCCGACCGGCCCGGCCACCTTGCCCAGCACCACCTGGGTAGCGCCGGAGAGTCCGACCAGCGCGTGGTAGATGCCCCAGACGGTGCCGAACAGGCCGATGAACGGCGCCGTCGAGCCGATGGAAGCCAGGAAGGTCAGGCCGGATTCCAGCCGCGCCTGGCTGTGCATGATGTGATTGCGCAGAGCGCGGGTGATGGCCTCGCTCCGCGAGACGCCGGCGCCGATGCCGATCGACTGCGTGTGCGCATCGGCCACCCGTTTGGCGACTTCCGCCATACCGGCGAACAAACCGGATCGGTCGTGCCGGCGCATCTGCGACACGGCGGTTTGCAGATCGGCGGCTTCCCAGAAACCGTTGAACGCGGCATCCACGTCGCGGTTCATGCGCAACTGCCGAAAGAACCGGTCAATGATGACGATCCAACTGAACAGGGAAAGCAAGGCCAAGAGGATCGCTACCGAATGACTGATCCAGTCACCCTGATCCCAGAAATGCGTGATACCCATAAGAACAATACTCCGCTTCAGTTCAAGGAAAAAATGATGGGAACCACGACCCAGGCGGCTACCGGTGTCCGCCCGCGGCGCGCCGGGACGAAATGCCAGCGCGCCACGGTCTCCCGGGCGGCTTCGTCCAGGCGCGGGAAGCCGCTGCTGCTTTTCAGCTCCACCTTGTCCGCCGCGCCATCGGCGCCGACATGGACGCGCAGATGCACCACGCCGCTTTCGCCCAGCCGGCGCGACGCCATGGGATAAACCGGTTTGGGGTTGGACAAATAA
>JAGUXX010000036.1 GCA_020061585.1 Betaproteobacteria bacterium
CCCTTGCCGTATACCCCATACGGCAGCGGGTCCGCGCCTAGCCTGGCGGAAAAATCCATCCGTTTTATTTGCACCGGCAAGCGTGCAACACCACACTAGGCGAACCACCACCACTGTTTTCGTCCGGGCGAGTCTCGGATATTCCTTCAACCTGATCAGGAGCAAACACCATGTCCAAATCCCAGCAATCAAACAAGGAAATGAAAAAGCACGCTTTGCTGACGGCAAAGGAAAAGAAGGCGGTCAAACAGGTTAAAAAGCATGCGGGGGATAGCGTGCCCTTGATCGTTAAGACTTCCTGAGTTCACACCCTGCCGGTACGTTGTCTACCGCGCTCACCAACCGGGTGATGATCTCGCTACGCGTCCGATTGCGGGTCCCACATCTCAACAGCGTATTCGATCTTCTGGTGTGTGTTGCCAGCAACCGCTGATTTCAACAGTCCATTCCCAATACGCCACCATAAAGCCGGGCAAGCCCGGCTTTATGGTCATCCTGGCAGGGGATCAGGGACGCAGATAGGCATAGCCCTGATGCTGCTTCTGCATGATTTCGATCACGCCGGCCGGCACGTAGCCGATGCTGCCCAGCATGTCGTCCTTGACCAACTTCTGATTGCGCATGGTGTTCTGGCAAGCCAGCACCTTGACCCCGGAGGCAACCGCCTCGTCGATGCGGTTGCCGACTTCCGATTCGGCTTTCAGCATGTTGATGCCGGGACCATAGGCGACAATTTCCATCTCCACATTGGCGTTGCCGAGATCCTTCTGGATGTTCTTGGCGTTGTTCAGCGCCAGATTCCATTTGGCGCTGTCGTTGTCGCTGACCTGAATTACCAGTCTGGCTTTTTCCACGGCCTGCGCCGGCATGACCATGGCGCCCAACAGCAACAAGCCGCTGCAAATCAATCCGACAATGCCGCTGACGTTCTTCATGTAAATCTCCTCGATGGATGGGTTGACTGTCCTTGAATGGAAGTCCATTCGATCGGTAGGACGCGGTATGCGGGCGATTTATTCCATATCCGAAAATCAGCCTGGCGCTCTGACGACGCCACCTGAAAACATCGGATGGCATGAATTGCCGTCAGCAACCGCCTCACGGACCGACGAAACCGGCTAGCATTGCATCTGTCGACCGGGCGTCAAACAGCTCGGCGACGAAAAATCAAACCAGGAGGTTTTTGTGAACAAGCCATTCGAACCCGAAGACGGCGGCGAGCGTCCGGAACGCCGCTCACGCCCGCACCTGCGCAACATCTACGAGGAAGCCCGACGCCACCTCGACCGTATATTTCGCGATCGCCAGCCCACCGATGACAGCCAAGCGGATATCGAGGCGCATCGCATCATGCATGAGCGCTATCCACATCTCGGCGGCGATGACATCCGGGTTCTGGTTGCCGCGATCCGACGCGTGCATCAGGTTCTCGACGATGCGGGTGTGGCGAATTATTGATACGGCCAGATTTATCCGCGATTGCCGGTTGGGCTGTAGGGTGCGCCATGCGCACCGTTTGACGTGGAATGGTGCGCATGGCGCACCCTACGGTTTCACGGACAAATCGAGCCGGATCTATAGCTTTCCGCTTTGACGACAAAGCGGATCGACCCGATCCGGGTCGATCCGCCATCCATCAGCGGTTTCGAGGAACTGGAGTTCGCGGGGCTGATTTCGGGGCTTGCCTCGCCCATCCTGCCATCGGCGTAATATCGTGCCATTGAGATCTGGAGATGATCGCCATGGACGCATCCGTCACTTTCCTGAATGGCCGTATCGTGATTGATCCGGCCGTGTGCAATGGCCGCCCGACGCTGCGTGGCAAACGCATCACCGTGCAGTCTGTTCTGGAGTATCTGGGCGCTGGCGATACCGAGGCGGACATTCTGTCCGAATACCCCACTCTGGAAGCCGAAGACATCCGCGCCTGCCTGATGTTTGCCGGTCAACTCATGAATCAGCGTTACGATCTGGTGAAGGTGGCTTGATTGGCGCGGTTCCTCATCGATGCCAATCTGCCCAATCGTCTCGCGCTCTGGCGCAACCCGGATTTCGAACTGGTCGCGAACCACGATGACGCCTGGCCTGACGCGGTCGTCTGGGACTATGCCGCATCCACAATCTGACCATCGTCACCAAAGATGCGGATTTCACCGACCGCATCATGTCGAGCACTCCACCACCAAGGGTCATTCACCTGCGCATCGGCAATCTGCGCTTGTCTGAATTGCGGGCGTTTCTACTGCGCGTCTGGCCGCAGTTGGATGAACTTTCGGCCCGGCACAAACTGCTGATCGTTCATGCCGAGCACATTGAATGCATTTCATAAGCAACGCACGGGCCCGGCCACTTCCGGGCTGACTTACTTCGCTCAATACCGCTTGTAGGGCAGGAACTTGCCGTTCAGCACGATGTTGACACGGTCGCCCTTGGGGTCTTCGACGCGCTGGATGTCCATTGAGAAGTCGATGGCGCTCATGATGCCGTCGCCGAATTCTTCATGAATCAATGATTTGATGGTGGTGCCGTAGACCTGAATCAGTTCGTAGAAGCGATAGATCAGCGGATCGGTCGGCACGGCGCTGGGCAGCGAGCCCTTGTACGGCACGACCTGCAGTTGCACGACGGCTTCAGCGGGCAGTTCCAGCAGTTTGCCGATGGCGGCGGCTTCTTCGGCGCTGAAGGTCATCTGGCCCAGGCAGCCGGCGGTGGTCCATTCCTTGCTCTGGCCGACGGCTTGGGCGAGGTCCTCCCATTTCAGGCCCTTGGCCAGTTTCTGGGTGATGATCAGTTCGGTGACTTCGTTGCGATTCATGGTGGTTCTCCATCAAGTTGAGGTGGCGGTTGTTCCAGGTCGTCACCCCGGCGCAGGCCGGGGTCCAGGAAACCTCCTGGTTGCCGGCCCGCGCCGGCATGACGCATTCAATGCTTCGATCCAGGCGATGCTTTACGCCGCTACCGGCATGGCCGGCTGGTGCAGATGCCGCACCCTTGTGTCGCCCTCCGGCACGCTGTCGACGTCCGGTTCCAGGCCTGGCCGCACCTGCGGCGGATGCAACGGGTTGTAACCGGCCGGCACATTGCTGGCGAATTCCTTGGAACGGGTCACCAGGAAATCGACCAGATGGTTGCGGATGCGGTAGTAGTGCGGATGCTTGTGCACGTCGTGGCGGCTGCGGTCGCGCGGCAAGGTGTTGACCACGATCTCGGCGATCTTGGCGTGCGGGCCGTTGGTCATCAGCACGATCTTGTCGGCCAGCAGAATCGCCTCATCGACGTCGTGGGTGATCATGAACACGGTCTGGTGAGTCTCCGCGCAGATGTTCACCAGCTCGTCCTGAATCACGCCACGGGTCAGCGCATCGAGCGCGCCGAACGGCTCATCCATCAGCAACATCTTGGGCTGGATGGCGAAGGCGCGGGCGATGCCGACGCGCTGCTTCATGCCGCCGGACAGCTCGGCCGGCTTCTTGTCCTCGGCGCCGGTCAGGTGCACCAGGTCGATGTACTTCTGTGCGTGCGCCTTCAGCTTGTCGCGGCTCCAGTCCGGCCAGCGCGATTTCACCGCGAACACGATGTTCTGCATCACCGTCAGCCAGGGCATCAGCGCGTGGCTCTGGAACACCACGCCGCGATCCAGGCTGGGGCCGGAGACTTCCCGGCTGTCCATGATCACCGTGCCGCCGCTGGCTTCGTCAAGGCCGGCCAGCACGTTGAGGATGGTCGACTTGCCGCAGCCGGAGTGGCCGATGATGCAGACGAACTCGCCCTTGGCCAGTTGAAAGTGAATGTTCTCGAACACCGTCAGCGGCTCGCCGCCGCGCATCGACGGGAACACCTTGGCCAGAGATTCGATCTTGAGGAATGCGTTATCCATTTTTCGGCTCCATTACTCGCGATACGCCACCAGCCGGGAAACCCAGCCGAACATCAGGTCGAGCGCCATGCCGACGACGCCGATGGACAGGATCGCGAAAATCACATTGTTCAGGGACAGGTTGTTCCACTCGTTCCACACGAAGTAGCCGATGCCGGTGCCGCCGACCAGCATCTCCGCCGCGACGATGACCAGCCAGGCGATGCCCATCGAGATGCGCATGCCGGTCAGGATGGTCGGCGCCGCCGCCGGCAGAATGACCTGGAACGCCTTGCGCAGCGGAGTGACTTCCAGCGTCAGCGCGACATTCAGCCATTCCCGCTTGACCGAGGCGACGCCGTGCGCGGTGTTGATCAGCATCGGCCACAGCGAGCAGATGAAGATCACGAAGATCGCCGACAGCGACGAGTCCTTGATCGTGTACAGCGCCAGCGGCATCCAGGCCAGCGGCGAGATCGGTTTCATCACCTGGATGAACGGGTCGAGCGCGCCGCGCATCACCGGCGACATGCCGATGACGAAACCCAGCGGAATCGCCACCAACGCCGCCAGGAAGAAGCCGGCCAGCACCCGCGCCAGCGAAAAGCCGAGCTGGATGCCGATACCCTTGTCGTTCGGCCCGTTGTCATAGAACGGATCGGACAACTTCTCCCACACGGTGACCGCGATATCGGCCGGGCCGGGCATGCCGGCCTTGGGCGTGGCGGCGCCCATGCCCATCATCGCGGCATATTCGTCGCTCATCCCAGCCGGCGCGCTTGCCGCCGGTCCGGGCACGGTTGCCGCATGCCAGAAGAACAGCAGCACCACCAGTATCAACAGCGACACCGCCGAGGAACGCATCCATAACGACTTGGTCATGATTTACCCCTTCTTGATCTTGAACGACTTCAGGTAAGCCTCCGGCTTCGACGGGTCGAACTCCTTGCCCATGATCATGTGCTTGGCATAGTTCGACGGCGGCGCCTTGTAGCCCAGTTCAGCCATGCGTTTGCGCGCGTCGGTGGCGAGGAACACCTTTTCGGCGATCTGCTTGTAGTTGACGTCACCCTTGATGTAGCCCCAGCGCTTCATCTGGGTCAGCATCCAGACCGCCATCGACTGCCACGGGAAGGGATCGAAATCGACCCGGTCCGGCACGTTCTTGATGTTGCCCAGGCCATCGGCGTAACGCCCGGTCATCACCTGTTCCAGCACGATTTCCGGCTGGTTCAGATAGTTGGCGGGGGCGATGGCCTTGATGATCGCCGGACGATTTTCCGCCTTGTGGGCGTACTCGGTGGCCAGCGCGATGGAGCGGAACAGCGCGGCGAAGGTATTCGGCATTTCCTTGGTGAACTTCTCGGTGACGCCGAAGGCGCAGCACGGGTGGCCGTTCCAGATGTCGCGCGACAAGGTATGGATGAAGCCGACGCCCTCGTACACCGCGCGCTGATTGAACGGCTCCGGCCCGAGGAAGCCGTCGATGTTGCCGGCGCGCAGATTGGCCACCATGTCCGGCGGCGGCATGATGCGCAGCTCGACATCCTGATCCGGGTCGATGCCGTGCTCGGCGAGGAAATAGCGCAGCAGCAGGTTGTGGATGGAGTAGTCGAACGGCAGGCCGAACTTCATGCCCTTCCAGTTCTTCGGGTCCATGTTGTTCTTGTGCTTGATGTGCATGGTGATGGCCTGACCATTGATGTTCTCGATCGCGGCCACATCGGTCGGCACCGCCTGCGAACCCAGGCCCAGGCTCATCGCCAGCGGCATCGGCGACAGCATGTGCGAGGCGTCGTATTCGCTATTGATCACCTTGTCGCGTACCACCGCCCAGCCGGCGGTTTTCTGCAAGGTCACTTTCAGTCCCTGTTTGGCGTAGAAGCCCATCGGGCCGGCCATGATGATCGGCGTCGCGCAGGTGATCGGGATGAAGCCGATCTTCAGGTCCTTCTTCTCCAGCGGGCCGGGTTCGGCCGCCAGCGCGGTGGCCGCCGACAGCGGGAAGAAGGTGGACAGCGCGGCGAACGCCGTGCCGGCGCCGACCGCTTGCAGGAAGGCGCGGCGTTTGGCGTCCTCCGGGAAAATAGCCCGCATCAGCGTGGATTGCACCACCCGTTCCATAACGGCTTCTTCGCCGCTGGGCGCGACTTCCTTGTCGTGCTCGGCCTGGTTGGCATGATGGCCGCAGGTACAGCCGCCACGATGCAACTTGATCTTGGAATTGAAGGGGTTTGAGAAGCCGGACATTTTGTTACTCCTATCGAACAGGGTTCAGGTGTTCAATCAAGAGCAGCAATCATGCCAACTCGGCAAATTGTTCAAAAAATTGTCAACAAAAGGCCTGTTCCAAAGGAATCAACCCCCTCTCGCAAGCGAGCCGACTCGCGATAGCGGTTGCCTCGCGAGCCGGCTCGCGCCTACAGCGCCCCGATTAGGTGCACCAAAGTCAGCGACTCTTGCGCCCGCACGACTCAATATGGTGCACTTTCAGCCAAAAAACCGTGCCAATACGCCCAGGGTGCAGGTGATCAGTCCCAGCACCAGATTGGTCGCCACAATCTGCCGGATGCTGTTCTGCGCCGCCGCGGCGGCCGGAATGTCACCAGACGCCAGGCCGGCGCGCAGCGCCGCATACGGCTTGAAATAGAGATAGGCGAACAACGCCGCCATCACCCAGCCGATGACCATCATCGTCAACACGGTGTGCGAACCCCGCCCGGCGCCCAGGCCGGTCAGGCCATGTCCGGTCAGCAGCAGCACCACGATGCAGATCCAGACCAGCGGGAAGAAACGCGAGAACACCCGCTGCCAAAGCGCGAGACGCACCGGCGGCTCAAGCGCCATGGCGGCGGGACGCAAGGCCAGATGGGCGAACAGCATGCCGCCGACCCAGCCGATAGCGGCCAACAGGTGCAGAACCAGAAACAGGGGAATCAGCCAGGCCATGAATTTCTCCAGAAAAGAAGTTGGTGCGAACCATGCAGCATGGCGAGCCCTACGGCAAGCATGAAATCCATACACCAAACAAACCAGATGATTACAAATTGATAACAATTTGTGTCGCCGATAGCCATTGGAAGTCCTGCGAGCGACTTGCTCCGCCGGCGAACTTCAACGCCGATACACACTCAATCCGCGCATGGACCGCCGCGCTTTTCTCGCTCTCGCGCCCGCCTTGCTGTGGGCGCCCGACACGCCCGCCGCAATCGATGCACGCCGGCGGCGACGGTTGCCGCGCGGCGAGGAAACGCTGCCGGTGATCGGCATGGGCACTTGGCTGACCTTCGATGTCGCCGACGACTACGAGGCGATCCAGCGTCGGCGCGCGGTGTTGCAGCGCTTTTTCGCGGCCGGCGGCGGCATGATCGACGCCTCGCCGATGTATGGCCGCGCCGAATGGCTGTTGGGACAACTGCTGCCGGAACTGCCGCATGCCGGGCGTCTGTTCGCGGCGACCAAGATCTGGAGCGCGTTCGACAGCACCGGTCCGCGGCAACTGGATGATTCGCTACGACTGTGGCGCCAACCCAGGCTCGACGCGGTGCTGGTGCACAACCTGCTGAACTGGCGCGCGCATCTGCGCACCTTGCGGCAGGCGCGGGATGCGGGGCGGGTGCGTTACATCGGCATTTCCACCTCGCACGGCCGCCGCCATGACGATGTCGCGCGGCTGTTGCGCGACGAGCAACTGGATCTGCTGCAGATCACCTACAACCTGGTCGACGACAGCGCCGAACCGCTGCTGCATCTGGCGGCGGAACGCGGCGTCGGCGTGGTGGTCAACCGTCCGTTCGACGCCGGCAATCTGTTCCACCGCGTCGCTGGCCGGACGTTGCCGAACTGGGCGCGCGACATCGGCTGCGCCGACTGGGCGCAGTATTTCCTGAAATGGATCATCTCCCACCCCGCCGTGACCTGCGCGATTCCCGCGACCTCCAACCCCGAACATATGGATCAGAACATGGCCGCCGGCCTCGGCCGCCTGCCCGACCCGGCGGCGCGCGGCCGCATGCGCGAGTATCTGCGGCGGCTGTGAAGCGCCTATCAGCGCTATCTGCGCCCCCCGGTCACTCAGTCATATTCGCGGGTATAGAACGCGTCGAAACTGCTCTGCTGTTGCCCGGTCTGCGCTTCCAGGCGCACCCGAGGACTCAATTGATAGATCACTTTCACCACCTGGCTGAGTCCGTCGAGACTTTGCTCATAACTCAATTGAGTGCGCGAGGACAGCCGCTTGCCGACGCTGACCACGCTGCTGGCGAGGTCCTCGCCGTCGCCGGCGCGCAAATCGAAGCTGTCGATGCGCAGCGCTTCGGCCAGGCGCGACTGGAAGCTCACCGAGTCGGCCTGGCTCAACAAAGTGCCGGCGGCAATCTGCAATAGCGCGAATTCCTGTTGACCGCCCCCCTCCAGCCCATGCCCCAACACCAGCCAGGCCAGTTTTTCGGTATCCGGCAGCGGCGGGTCGGAATACAGCGTCACCACCGGCCGCCGCACCGTGCCACGCACCTGTACGCCGGCGGTGACCGTGGCGGTCTTGCGCACCGCCAGCACGTCGAGACCGGGATTGTCGATCGGCCCGACGAAACGCAGGATGCCGCGTTCGATGTCGAGCTTCTGTCCGTAGGCGGCGTAGCGGCCTTCCACCACCTGGATGCCGCCTTCTCCGCGCAGCGCCCGATTCACCGTGATGACGCGCATCTCACCGCCCAGCCGCGCGTCCAGCCCGGCGCCCTTGAACAGGAAATCGTTGCCCAGATTGAGTTTCAGATCCAGGGCCAACGGGAAGCGCTGGCTGGCCGAAGGCGGGCGCGGCGGCTGGCCGACGATGACCACATCGGCGCCCAGTCTCGGCCGCCCGGCTTCCGGCATTTCCAGGCGGGCGCGATCGGCGGTGAGTTCGCCGGACAGCAACAGGCGATTGGCTTCGAGGTTGAGGCGGGTATCGCCGGAAACGATGATGCGGCGGTCGCTGCGATTCGTGGCGGCGAATTTCTCGAAGCGCAGCCGCAACCCCGCTTGCGGGTTGCGCAGTTGCGCCTCGCCGCTCAGCACGACTCGCCCGCCGCCGCTGTGCAACACGCCCTCGCGCACCCGCACCCGGTCATCGTCCAGATCGAGCCCGAGCAAGCCGTCACTGATCGCGATGCCTTCCTCGACCATGGTGAAACGTATCCGGCTGGCATCTACCTTCCCGGCGATGCGCGGCGCGGCGAGACTGCCGCCGCCACTCAGTCGCGCGCTGATTTGCGCGTCGGCGCGCATGCCGAGCGGGATGAACGGCTTGAGCAGCCGCAGGTCCGGCATCTCCAGTTCCGCCTTCCAAGTCAATGGCGCGGCGCGCGGCAAGCTGAACCCGGCGCCGGCGCGTGTCAGGCTGGCCTGAGCATCGGCGCGCAAACTGCCGAGTTCGGCGCCGACCGCCGCAATATCGGCGTTGACGCGATTGGCCACGATGTCCAGACCGATCGTCAGCGCGGAGAGGCCGAGCGGCAGGGACGGCTCCCGCCAGCCCAGATCGCCGGACTGGCGGCGCAATGCAAGATGGCCGTCGAGGGCATCGGCCAGACGCAGATCCCAGTCACCGTTGAAGCGCAGATCGCTGGTCAGCGGCGGCGGCGTTGCCAGCAAGGCCAGCAACGGCGCCAACGGCAAGTCGTGCAACGATCCGCTGCTGGCGATGCGCGCCCCGTCGCGGCTGAACCGCGTCAGATTCAAACTGCCACCGGCCAGGCTGAGCGCCAATTGGTCGACTTGTTGCCGTTCCCGCGCCAGCAGCAGATTGGCCGGCGCGTTCAGGCGCATCGGCCAGGCGCCGCTGAACTCGGCCTGGCGCAACACGCCGCGCCATACCGTATTGGCGTCAAGAC
>JAGUXX010000225.1 GCA_020061585.1 Betaproteobacteria bacterium
CGCGCGCGGCTGGCGCCGCCGCGCGGCGCAGCCAGGTGGCGAAATCCTCGATCTCGGCCACCGGCGGCAAGACATTGCGGCCGCACTGCTCGCAGGCGGCGACGACAATGCCGCGCCAGTGACGCAGGCGCTTTTCGGCTTTGTCGCCGCTGAGTCTGACCACGCTGCGGCGCATCATCAACGGCTGGATGGCACTGACCCCGAGTTCCACCGACTTCTGCAAGGTCAGGTCCATCCGATCGCCGCTGGAAATACCTTGCGCCAGTGTGATTCCCAGGTTCGACTCGCGCGTCGGCTCGGCGCGCTCGCGCAATTTCACCGCCGCGCCCTTGCCCTGCAACAGCAGCGCGCCGTGATATTCCACGCCGTCGCCGTTGAACAGCGTCACGCCATCGCCGTCACGCAGGCGCAGCGCCCCGATCGCATGGCGGGCGGTGGCGGCCGGCAGTTCGATCAGGCGGCCGACGGCCAGTGGCGAGTCACAGTGAAAGCGGGGCATGGAAGGTGGGGTGGGGGCGAGTTCGAGACGGGGTGATATTATCCCGCGCCTTGGCATTGCCGGAGTTGGCAACATGGTAAGCATGGAAACCCCGATCTGTGATTTCGGCTGGCGCGCCGTCGATTTTTGTTTGCCCGGCGTCGATGGCAAGACCCATGCGTTGCGCGATGTGGCCGGCCCCAACGGCTTGCTGGTGATGTTCATCTGCAATCATTGCCCGTATGTCAAGGCGGTGATCGAGCGCATCGTGCGCGATGTCGCGGAATTGCGCGCGCTGGGCATCGGCGCGGTGGCGATCATGTCCAACGACCCGGCCGAATACCCCGAGGACAGCTTCGACAACATGCGTCTGCTGTCCGAAAGACTGGCTTTGCCGATGCCCTATCTGCTGGATGCCTCGCAGGACGTGGCCAAGGCTTACGGCGCGGTGTGCACGCCGGATTTCTTCGGTTTCAATCGCAACCTGGAATTGCAGTATCGCGGTCGCCTCGATGCGTCGCGCAAGGAAACCGCGCCGGCCGATGCGCGGCGCGATCTGTTCGAGGCGATGAAGCTGGTCGCCGAGACGCAACACGGCCCGGCGGAACAGATTCCGAGCATGGGTTGTTCGATCAAGTGGTCGAACTGACGCCATGACCGATCCGGGCCTGCTGGTTGAACAGGTGATCGCCGCCTGCCGCGCGGTGGGACGGCAGGAAGTCATGCCGCGTTATCTGAAGGTGGCGCATCAACGCAAGCTCGATGGCAGCCTGCTGACCGAGGCCGATCTGGCGGCGCAGGTCGCCCTGTTCAAGCACTTGCAAGCGATTGCCCCCTACCCGGTGATGGGCGAGGAAATGACCGAGGCCGAGCAGCAGGATGTCTGGGAACTCGGCAAAGAGGGATTCTGGTGTGTCGATCCGATCGACGGCACCAGCAACTTCGTCAATGGCCTGCCGTTTTTCGCCATTTCCGTGGCGCTGGTGCGCAACGGCAAAAGCGTGCTGGGGGTGGTCTACGACCCTGGCGCCGATGAGGCGTTCTCCGCGGTGGAAGGGCGGGGCGCGTTCATGAACGGCGAACGCCTGCCGCTGAAAACACCGCCGGACGAGCTCAGCCGCTGCATGGCCGGCATCGAGTTGAAACGCATCGACCGCACGCTGGCCGGCCGACTGGCTTACGAACATCCATTCAGTTCTCAGCGCAATCTCGGCGCCAGCACCTTGGACTGGTGCTACATCGCCGCCGGTCGCATGCACATCTATCTGCACGGCGGACAGAAACTGTGGGACTACGCCGCCGGCTGTCTGATCCTGAAAGAAGCCGGCGGCGCGGCCTGCGCGTTGAACGGCGCGGAATTCACCAGCGCCAGCCCCTGGTGTCGGTCGGTTCTGGCGGCGTTGACGCCGGATTTGCTGCGCCAATGGAAAACCTGGATCGGGGTATGAAATTCGCCCGGAAATCGGCGCTGTTTGAGGCTGTAATCCATTGCGCAGCGCAGCATTGGCGGCATCTATAAGCGTCTTGCTCTGGAATATAAAAATATTTTAATTTTCCTGCCCAAATGTGGCTCAACCCGCGACAAACAAGGCTGTCGGCATCTATCTCAACGGCTGGCAAAGCCGCGCGATGCCGATGCGGGCCCATGGTCGGCTTGCTCAGGGCCGATGGCCTGCGGGATAATCGTAGCTTTCCGCCCGATAGGGCCTAGATTTCGGTTTTTTCTTTGAGGAAACAAAGACATGGCAACACGTAACGACCTCGCGAACGCGATCCGCGCTCTGGCTATGGATGCTGTCGAGAAAGCCAAGTCCGGTCACCCGGGCGCCCCGATGGGCATGGCGGAAATCTCTGAAGTGCTGTGGAATCATCACCTGCGCCACAACCCGGCCAACCCGAAATGGGCGGATCGCGACCGTTTCATCCTGTCCAACGGCCACGGTTCGATGTTGATCTACGCGCTGCTGCACCTGACCGGCTATGACGTCACCACCGATGACCTGAAGAACTTCCGTCAGCTGCATTCGCGTACCCCGGGCCACCCCGAATACGGTTACACCGCCGGTGTCGAGACCACCACCGGGCCGCTGGGTCAGGGCATCACCAATGCCGTCGGTTTCGCGCTGGCTGAAAAGCTCATGGCGCACGAGTTCAACAAGCCCGGCCTCGATATCGTCAATCACCACACCTATGTGTTCATGGGCGACGGCTGCATGATGGAGGGCATCTCGCACGAAGCCTGCGCGCTAGCCGGCACTTGGCACCTGAACAAGCTGATTGCGTTCTGGGACGACAACGGCATCTCCATCGACGGCCACACCGAAGGCTGGTTCACCGACGATACCCCGAAGCGTTTCGAAGCCTATGGCTGGAACGTCATCGCCGGCGTCGATGGCCATGACTTCGCCGCTCTGGAAGCCGCCGTGCAGAAGGCCAAGCAATCCACCGACAAGCCGACGCTGATCTGTTGCAAGACCATCATCGGCAAGGGCGCGCCCAACAAGCAGGGTTCGCATGACGTCCACGGCGCAGCTCTCGGCCATGCTGAACTGGCGGCCGCCCGCGAGCACATGGGCTGGCACCATGAGCCGTTCGTGATTCCGCAGGATGTGTATGACGGCTGGGACGCCAAGACCAAGGGCGAAGGCCTGGAAAAGCTGTGGAACAACAAGTTTGCCGAGTATGCCGCGCAGTTCCCCGAACTGGCCGCCGAATTCACCCGCCGCATGAATGGCGATCTGCCGACAGACTGGGCCGGTCGCGTGCAGTCCGCGCTGGCCACGACGCTGGAAAAGGCCGAGACGGTCGCCACCCGCAAGGCGTCGCAACTGGCCATCGAGCGGCTGGTTTCGACGCTGCCCGAGCGCGTTGGCGGTTCCGCCGACCTGACCGGTTCAAACCTGACCAACTGGCCCGGCTGCCATCCGCTGCACCGCAACCCGGGCGGCAACTACATTTCCTACGGCGTGCGCGAATTCGGCATGGCGCACATCATGAACGGCATGGCGCTGCATGGCGGCCTGTTCCCGTTCGGCGGCACTTTCCTGATGTTCTCGGAATATATGCGCAATGCCTTGCGCATGTCGGCGCTGATGAAGCAGCGCGTGGTCTATGTGTTCACTCATGACTCCATCGGTCTGGGCGAAGATGGCCCGACCCACCAGCCGGTCGAGCAGACCGCCACATTGCGCTTGATCCCCAACATGACCGTCTGGCGTCCGTGCGATACCACCGAGACCCTGGTCGCCTGGGCGGCCAGCGTCGAGAAGAAGGACGGCCCGAGCTGCCACATCCTGTCACGTCAGAACCTGCCGTTCGTCAAGCGGTCCGATGCGCAGATCGCCGATATCCGCAAGGGCGGCTATGTGTTGTCCGATTGCGAAGGCGCGGCCAAGGTGGTGATGATCGCCACCGGTTCGGAAGTCGAACTGGCGTTGAAAGCGCAGGAAATGTTGAAGGCCGAAGGTATCGCCGCCCGTGTCGTGTCGATGCCCTCCACCAACGAGTTCGACAAGCAGGACGCCGCCTACAAGGCCAGCGTGTTGCCGGCCGGCGTCAAGCGGGTGGCGATCGAAGCCGGCGTCACTGACGGCTGGTACAAGTACGTCGGCCTGGATGGCGCGGTGATCGGTCTGGACCGCTTTGGCGAATCCGCTCCGGCCCCGGCGCTGTTCAAGGAGTTCGGTTTTACTCCGGAGAACGTGTTCGCCAAGGTCAAGGGCATACTGTAATTCGGTGGCGGCGAGTGGCGACTCGCCACTCGCCGCCAGCGCTGTTTTTCATCATAAGGAGCAAGCATGACTATCAAAGTAGGCATCAACGGTTTTGGTCGTATCGGTCGCATGGCTTTCCGCGCCATCGCCAAGGACTTCCCGGGTATTGAAGTGGTCGGCATCAACGACCTGCTCGAACCGGACTATCTGGCTTACATGTTGAAGTACGACTCCGTGCATGGCCGTTTCAACGGTGATGTGTCGACCGAAGGCGGCAACATGATCGTCAACGGCAAGACCATTCGTCTGACCGCCGAGCGCGATCCCGCCAACCTGAAATGGAACGAAATCGGCGCCGACATCGTCATCGACTGCACCGGCTTCTTCCTGACCACCGAATCCTGTCAGGCTCACCTCAAGGCCGGCGCCAAGAAGGTTGTCCAATCCGCTCCGGCGAAAGATGACACCCCGATGTTCGTCTACGGCGTGAACCACACCAAGTACGCCGGCGAAGCCATCGTGTCAGCCGCTTCCTGCACCACCAACTGCCTGGCGCCGGTCGCCAAGGTGCTGAACGACAACTGGGGCATCAAGCGTGGTCTGATGACCACCGTGCACGCCGCCACGGCAACCCAGAAGACCGTTGACGGCCCGTCCATGAAGGATTGGCGTGGTGGTCGCGGCATTCTGGAAAACATCATTCCGTCTTCCACCGGCGCCGCCAAGGCGGTCGGTAAGGTGCTGCCCGAGCTGAACAAGAAACTGACCGGCATGGCTTTCCGCGTGCCCACTTCCGACGTTTCAGTGGTTGATCTGACCGTGGAACTGAACAAGGAAGCCGCCTACGCCGACATCTGCGCCGCCATGAAGGCTGCCTCCCAAGGCGAAATGAAGGGCGTGCTGGGTTATACCGACGAAAAAGTGGTTTCCACCGATTTCGTCGGCAATTCCGCGCCTTCCACGTTCGACGCGGAAGCCGGCATCGCGCTGGACGGCACCTTCGTCAAGGTCGTCGCCTGGTACGACAACGAGTACGGCTACACCTGCAACATGCTGCGTCTGGTCGAGCACGTAGCGAAGTAATGCAATGCGTGAAATGTGAAAGGTGACTCGCCGCTTTGCGGCTTAGGTGAAATGTGCAGCCCACTGGGTTTGCACGTTTCACCTTTCACTCTTCACGTTTCACATTTTCACTGAGTTGTAAGGCCTGAGCCCACTCAACCCTTACCGCTTAACTGAACAGGAGCACTCAAATGGCCAAATTCCTCCGCATGACCGACCTCGACCTGAAAGGCAAGCGGGTGTTCATCCGCGCCGACCTGAACGTGCCGGTCAAGGAAGGCAAAGTCACTTCCGACGCGCGCATCACCGCGTCCATGCCGACCATCGAGCATGCCGTCAAGGCCGGCGCGAAGGTCATGGTCACTTCGCACCTGGGCCGTCCCACCGAAGGCGAATGGACCGAGGAAGTCTCGCTCAAGCCGGTCGCCGATGTGATGGCCGCCAAGTTGGGCAAGCCGGTACGCCTGATCAAGGATTGGGTCGATGGCGGTTTCGATGTCGCCGAAGGCGAGGTCGTGCTGCTGGAAAACTGCCGGGTCAACAAGGGCGAAAAGAAGAATGTCGAGGACACCGCGCGCAAGTACGCCGCGCTGTGCGACGTGTTCGTCATGGATGCCTTCGGTACCGCGCACCGCGCCGAAGCTTCCACCTACGGCATCGCCCAATACGCGCCTACCGCGTGCGCCGGCATGCTGGTTTCGGAAGAACTGCTGGCGCTGGACAAGGCCCTGGCCAACCCGGCGCGGCCGATGGTCGCCATCGTCGGCGGCTCCAAGGTGTCGACCAAACTGACCGTGCTGGAAGCGCTGTCCGAGAAGTGCGAGCAACTGGTGGTCGGCGGCGGCATCGCCAACACCTTCCTGGCCGCCACCGGCAAGAATGTCGGCAAGTCATTGTGCGAGCACGATCTGGTGCCCACCGCTCAGGCGCTGATCACCAAGATGACGGCGCGCGGCGCCACCATCCCGATCGCCGTCGATGTGGTCTGCGGCAAGCAGTTCGACGCCAACGAACCGGCCGTCGCGAAGGCCGCCGACAGCGTCGCCGATGACGACATGATCTTCGACATTGGTCCCAAGTCCGCTCAGGAACTGGTCGACATCATCATGAAGGCTGGAACCGTGGTGTGGAACGGCCCGGTCGGTGTGTTCGAGTTCGACCAGTTCGGCGAAGGCACCAAGGCCATCGCCATGGCCATCGCCAACACCCAGGCGTTCACCTTGGCTGGCGGCGGCGACACCATCGCCGCGATCCAGAAGTACGACATCTATGACAAGGTGTCGTACATTTCCACCGCCGGCGGCGCGTTCCTGGAATACCTGGAAGGCAAGGTGCTGCCCGCCGTGGATATTCTGGAAAAACGGGCTGCGGAGCAGTGAAACGTGAAATGTGAAATGTGAAACGTAACCTTCACCGCCCGTCAGGGTGGTATGAAGCGCGAGTGGTCATCACTTTTCACGATTCACTCTTCACGATTCACGAGGAATACCATGTTACGTAGAACCAAGATTGTCGCAACCCTGGGTCCGGCTTGTTCGGACCCGAAAATTCTGGACAAGATGATCGAAAGCGGGGTGGATGTCGTTCGCCTCAACTTCTCTCATGGTACGCCGGAGGAACATCAACAACGTTGCGAACTGGTGCGTTCGCTGGCCAAGACCCGCGGTCGAGCAGTCGGCGTGCTGGTCGATCTGCAGGGCCCGAAAATCCGCATCGGCAAATTCAAGGATGGCAAGATCACCCTGCACCCGGGTGATCATTTCATACTGGATGCGGCTTGCGAACTTGGTGATCAAGCCCGCGTCGGCCTGGATTACAAGGAATTGATTCATGATGTGGCGCGTGGCGCCACCTTGCTGCTGGATGACGGCCGCATCGAAATGTGGGTCGAGGAAGTCCAGGGCGGCGAAATCCATTGCAAGGTCATGCAGGGTGGCGTGCTGTCCAACAACAAGGGCATCAACCGCAAGGGCGGTGGTCTGTCCGCCGCCGCGCTGACCGAAAAGGACAAGGAGGACATCAAGACCGCCTCGATGATCAAGGCCGACTATCTGGCCATCTCGTTTCCGCGTTCGGCGGCGGATGTCGAGCTGGCCCGCGAGTTGCTGCACGCGGCCGGCGGGCGGGCCTGGATCGTCGCCAAGATCGAACGCGCCGAAGCGATCGAAGCCCTGGAAGAGATCGTCGCCGCGTCGGACGCGATCATGGTGGCGCGCGGTGATCTCGGCGTGGAAGTCGGTGACGCCGCCGTGCCGGCTTTGCAGAAACGCATGATCCGCGCCGCGCGTGAGCAGAACAAGGTGGTGATTACCGCCACCCAGATGATGGAGTCGATGATTTCCAGCCCGATTCCGACCCGCGCGGAAGTGTCCGACGTCGCCAACGCCGTGCTGGATGGCACCGATGCGGTGATGTTGTCCGCCGAAACCGCCGCGGGTCTGTATCCGGTTGAAGCCATCTCGGCGATGAATCGGGTCTGTCTGGAAGCCGAAAAGGAGCTGGAGGCCACCTTCGGCAACCGCATGCTCGATCATGGCTTCCTGCGCGTCGACGAGGCAATCGCCATGTCGGCGGCGTTTACCGCGATGCATCTCAACATCAAGGCGATCGCCGCGATGACGCAGTCCGGCTCGACGGCGTTGTGGATGTCGCGGATCAGCACGCATGTGCCGATCTATGCCTTGACGCCAGAAACCGAAACCCGTAGAAAAGTGACACTGTTCCGCGGCGTCTACCCGGTGAACTTCCGTCCTTCAACCAACGAGCGAGACCAATTGCTGTCCGAGGCCGAGGATGAACTTAGACGTCGGGGCGCGGTCCGAAACGGAGATCTGATACTGCTCACCATTGGCGAGCCTATCGGCAAACCGGGCGGCACCAACACCATGAAGATCGTTCGCGTTGGCGAACACAAGAAAGCTTGATTACTACACTCATTCATTAGGAGATACCCAGATGGCTCTGATTTCCCTGCGTCAACTGCTCGACCACGCTGCCGAAAATGGCTATGGCCTGCCGGCGTTCAACGTCAACAACATGGAACAAGTTCAGGCCATCATGCTGGCCGCCGACAAGACCAACAGCCCGGTGATTCTGCAAGGTTCCGCCGGCGCCCGTTCGTATGCCGGCGAGCCGTTTCTGCGCCACCTGATCCTGGCCGCGATCGAGCAATATCCGCACATTCCGGTGTGCATGCACCAGGATCACGGCGCTTCGCCCAGCATTTGCTTCCGTTCCATCCAGTCCGGCTTCAGCTCGGTGATGATGGACGGTTCGCTGGGCACCGACGGCAAGACCCCGTCGACCTATGAATACAACGTCGATACCACTCGCCATGTCGTCGAACTGGCGCATGCCTGTGGCGTTTCCGTCGAAGGCGAGCTGGGTTGCCTGGGTTCCTTGGAAACCGGCAAGGCGGGCGAGGAAGACGGCCACGGCGCCGAGGGCGTGCTGGATCATTCGGCGCTGCTGACCGATCCCGATGAAGCCGCCGACTTTGTCAACAAGACCCATGTCGACGCCCTGGCCATCGCCATCGGCACCAGTCACGGCGCCTACAAGTTCACCCAGAAGCCCACCGGCAAGGTGCTGCGTATCGACCGCGTGAAAGAAATCCACGCGCGCATCCCCAGCGTCCATCTGGTCATGCACGGTTCCTCCTCGGTGCCGGAAGACTGGTTGGCGATCATCAACAGCTACGGCGGCGACATGGGCCAGACTTACGGCGTGCCGGTCTCCGAAATCGTCGAAGGCATCAAGAACGGCGTGCGCAAGGTCAATATCGACACCGACCTGCGCATGGCCTCGACCGGCTCGATCCGCAAGCATCTGGCGGAGAACAAGTCAAACTTCGATCCGCGCAAGTTCCTCAAGGAAGCCACCAAGGCGATGAGCGGCATCTGCTCGGCGCGTTACGAAGCTTTCGGCGCCGCCGGCATGGCCGGCAAGATCACCAAGGTTTACAGCCTTGAAGCCATGCAGCAGCGCTACGACAAGGGCGAGCTGGACCCCAAGGTTCTCTAAGGTAGCGCTGATTTAATCAAATTCCGTCATTCCACACCGGATAACCCTGCTTTGGGGTTACACCGATGCCGGGATCCAGTTAAATAATCTAACTGGACCCCGGCTTTCGCCGGGGTGACGAATTGATCAGCGTGCTTACGCTTGTAGCTTGTGGCCGGTAGCGAGGAGACTTGCTGCCGGCTGTTGCTTTTTCAGGTGCCAGTATGAACAGTCTTTACGAATCCTCCATCGTATCCTTGCCCTTGCTGCACAAAGGCAAGGTGCGCGACATCTATGCCGTGGACGATCAACGCATGTTGATCGTCACCACCGACCGTCTGTCGGCGTTCGATGTGGTGCTGCCCACGCCGATTCCGGACAAGGGCCGGGTGTTGACCGCCGTCGCCGATTTCTGGTTCGCCAAACTGGCGCATATCATGCCCAACCAGTTGACCGGTGACACCCCGGAAAGCGTGGTCAGCGCGACGGAAAGGGATCAGGTCGCGGGGCGCGCGGTCGTCGTCAAGCGTCTCAAGGCGCTGCCGGTGGAAGCGATAGTGCGCGGATATCTGGTGGGTTCAGGCTGGGCCGAGTACCAGCAAACCGGCCAGGTTTGCGGTATTCCGCTGCCGGATCGCATGCAGTTGGCCGATCGTCTGCCGGAACCGATCTTCACCCCGTCCACCAAGGCGGCGGTCGGCGAGCACGATGAAAACATCGACTTCGAGCGTTGCCAGGCGCTGCTGGGCAAGACTGTCGCCGCGCAAGTCCGCGATGCCGCCATCGCGTTGTACAAGGAGGCGGCGGAATACGCCTTGACGCGCGGGATCATCATTGCCGATACCAAATTCGAGTTCGGTCTGGACCATCAAGGTACGCTGACCCTGATCGACGAAGTGCTGACCCCAGATTCTTCGCGTTTCTGGCCGCTGGACCAGTATCGGGTGGGAGAAAATCCGCCCAGCTACGACAAGCAATATGTACGCGACTGGCTGACCGCGTCCGGCTGGAACAAGCTGGCGCCGGGACCGGCGTTGCCAGCCGATGTGGTGGCGCGCACCGCCGAGAAATACCGCGAAGCTTTGCGTCTGTTGACTCAGCCTTGAAACAGCAGTTGAACCCGTCCGAGGGCGGGGTGGAGAAGCTGGCTGGCAAGGTAACGGAGTCGTAGCGCTTCAGCGCGTACGAATCCGGCATACCCCTTGCGGGTGCGCGACAACGAGTCATGCCGGGGCATGGCGAGGCGGAGCAACGCCGCCAGACGGTTTCTCCACCACGACAGCGGGCGGGTAGCGGGCTCCCTCAATGGGTGAGCGTCATCGAAGCGCAAAACATCAGCTAGCATGAGGCCTCATGAGGGTCAAGGAGCGGTCAACTGCTGTTTCAAGGCCCAGTAAATCACTTCAGACCGAAACGGTTCATCAGGTCGTATAGCGTCGGCCGCGATACACCCAGCAGTTCGGCGGCCTGCGCGACGCTGCCGTTGCAGCGCGCCATCGCCTTGATCACCGCGCCGCGCTCGGCTTCATCGCGCACTTGCCGCAAATTCAGCGGCTCGTTTTCGGCGCCGCCCTTCTGTGGCGCCAAACCCAAGTCGCCGACACTCACCTTCGGCCCGTCGGACATGATGACCGCGCGCTTGATGGTGTTTTCCATCTCGCGCACATTCCCCGGCCAGCGATGCGACTCGATGGCCTGCAAGGCTTCCGGAGCAAAGCCGCGCAACGGGCGCCCCTGGGTTTGCACCATGCGTTCGAGAAACGCGTGCGCCAGCAACGAGCAATCACCCTGACGTTCGCGCAGCGGCGGAATATGCACGGAGATCTCGGACAGTCGATAAAACAGGTCTTCACGGAACTGCCCGGACTTGATTCGTTCGGCCAGATTTTGATGGGTTGCCGCCACCACCCGAACATCGACCGGAATTTCGCCACGTCCGCCAAGTCGTTCGATGACGCGCTCTTGCAGGAAGCGCAGCAATTTGGCCTGCAAGGGCATCGGCAGATCGCCGATTTCATCGAGGAACAAAGTACCGCGATTGGCGTACTCGATTTTTCCCACGGTTTGTTTCGAGGCGCCGGTAAACGCGCCTTTTTCATAGCCGAACAGTTCCGATTCCAGCAGGTTGTCGGGGATCGCGGCGCAGTTGATGGCGACGAAGCGTTCCTTGACGCGTGGCGACAGTTCATGCAGACCGCGCGCCAACACTTCCTTGCCGGTGCCGGATTCACCCAGCAGCAGCACCGAAGCGTCGCTGGGCGCGACTTTCTCGATGGTGCGGCAGACCTGGAGCATTTGCGGGTCGCTGGTGATCAACCCTTGCAAGGGTTCGGATCGGGTGCGCTGCATCAAGGCGCGGTTTTCCTGTTCCAGTTCGTAGACCCGGAACGCCCGGGCAATCACCAGTTTGAGTATCTGCTCCTCGAACGGCTTGTGATAGAAATCGAAGGCGCCCAGGCTGATCGCCTGGATGGCGTTGCCGCGATCCTGATTGCCGGTGACGACGATGATTTTCGCGGTCGGGCAAAGTTGCAGGATCTGTTGCAGCGTGGCCAGTCCTTCCGTGGCGCCGTCCGGATCGGGCGGCAACCCCAAGTCGAGCAGCACCACCGCCGGTTCGAAACGACGCAGTTGCGCCAGAGCCGACTCGCGATCGCCGCTGATCAGGATTTCGTACTCGTCCAGACTCCATTTGATCTGCTTTTGCAGCCCGATATCGTCCTCGACCAAAAGAATCCTGGGCGCTTTGTCGTTTGCTTTGTCATTCATGGCATGGGTTCTGAAATGAGCGGCAGGCGGACCGTAAACAGCGTGCCGCGTCCGGGGTTGCTGGAGACCTGAATACTGCCGTTCAGATCTTGGACATATTCCTTGCATTCATAGGCGCCTATGCCCATGCCGGTCCCTTTCGTCGAGGTGAACGGGCGAAACAGTTTCTCGCGGATGAAGGCGGCTTCCATGCCGGACCCGGAGTCTTCGACCGTCAATATTGCCCAGTTTTCGGATCGGTTCAGTTTAACACTCACATTTCCAGTGTAAGGCGTGGCTTCGATGGCGTTCTGCACCAGATGGCCGATGACCCGCACCAGCTTTTCGCGTTCGGCCTTGACCCGCATGCCGGAAGATTCGATAAATAGTTGCGGCTTCAGGCTGTAGGCGCTTTTGGACTGCATGACTTCTTGCAGAATGAGGCCCAAGTCGACCGTGCTGCGGTCGCCTGCTTCCGGCTCGTCGTTCAACTTCAACAGCATCCGATTCATCCGCGCCACCGAGCTTTCGATGGTCGCCAACATGTCTTCCTGAAATTCCGGTTTGTGCTTGTGTTTCTCGGCATTGGCCAGCAGCAGCGAGAGTTGCGCGACCAGATTCTTGATGTCATGCACGACAAACGCCGCCGCCCGGTTGAACGATTCGAACTGCCGCGCCACGGTCAAGGCCTCGGCGGCCTGGGCCTGGGCCAGATGCGCGGCGGCTTGCCGCGCGGCGGTTTTCAGCAGGTCGTTGATTTCCCAATCCATGCCGGGCTGGCTCATGGATTTGGCCAGTACCACGAAGCCGGACAGATTGTCATGCCAGAACAGCGGAATCACCAGCCAGGCCTTTTCGCAGGTCAGCAGCCACGCGGGAAAATGCGCTTCGGCGAGCAGTTCGGGCTGTTCCTTGCAGTCTTTCAGATCCAGCACCCATTGCCGCGATTCCAGAAATGCGGGGAAGCCATGACCGGCTTGCAGTTGGCCGTCCAGTTCGGAAAAATTCCAATGCGCCACGCGGCGATACGAGGCGCGACCGCCGCCACCGTCCTGTTTCAGCCAGAGCGCCGCCGCCGGACTGTCAACCAGACGCGCCATGGCTTGCAGGCTGCGATCGTAGACCTGGGTGTCGGGTTCCCCCTCGGTCAGCATGGAGGTGAAGCGCAGCCATTCCTCGCGGTAATCATAGCGGTAGCGAAAAAAATGCTTGGCCAGGGATACCCTGAGCTTGGCCCGCACGGTGCTGGAAAATACCGCCATCAGCAGCACCAGAGCGGCGCCGAACAGGAAAACCGTTTGCAGGATCGCGCCCCATTCACCGCCGGCGTAGCGGATGTAGTACCCCGCCGCCGCCATCATCATCAGGTACAGGCCGGAGCCCATCAACGCCGCGCTGTGGAATGCCATGCGGTGCGAAATCGCCAGCTTCATGTCGGTATTGGCGCGGCGCCGCAGCGAGATCCACAGCAGCGGCACCAGCAAGGCATTCACCGCGCCGCGCGCGATCCAGCCATCCGGGGAGATGGTCGCCAACAGCATGGCTTCCGAATACAGGTAAAAGTCGAACACGAACACGCCGCCCAGCGCCAGGCACAGGTGCTTGACGCCCCAGCGCTCCTGAGCGCTGGAATTACGGTAGAACTGTTCGACCAGCACCATGCCGGCAACGGCGAACAAGGCCGGATAAACCGCGCCGATCCAGTAGCTCAAGCGCGCGGTGGGATAAATCAGCGCGACGATGTGGCTGAATGCCGCCAATACCGCCAGCCCGCCCAAACCCCGGCCGAGAAACGCCAGACTGTCGGCCGAATCGGATTTCGCGCGCAAGGCGCGCAAATTACGCCAGAGAAACCAGATCCAGACCAGGTTGCGGCCAAGCTCCGCGAGCGCCGCCAATTCCTGGGCGGCGTGTGATAAGGCCTGCAAGGACAGAATGCCCGCCCAGAGAAAACTGGCGGCGGCCGGTACCGCCAGGCCGGGTACGCCGGGCGGCCCGTCGCGGCCGCGCGAGGTCAATGCCAGGACAGCGAATGCCAATGCCGCCAGGCCGTAGCTGATGGCGGCAATGCCGGCGGCTGTATCGAGCTGCATGTCCGCGGTATCCGTCCGCCGGCTGGAGGGCTAACGAACTCCTTTGCCGAGCACGACGACCTGAGTGGTTTGCAGCAGGATCATCAGGTCGAGGAACAGACTGTGGTTCTTGACGTAGTACAGATCATATTGCAGCTTGTTCATCGCGTCTTCGACACTCGCGCCATAGGGAAATTTGACCTGCGCCCAGCCGGTAATGCCGGGTTTGACACTGTGACGGGCGTGGTAATAGGGAATTTGCGCGGCCAGTTCGTTGACGAAATAGGGCCGCTCCGGTCGTGGGCCGACAAAACTCATATGGCCCAGAAACACATTCAGAATCTGCGGCAGTTCGTCGATGCGGGTGCGTCTTATGACGCGCCCAACCCGCGTGGTCCGATCATCCTTGAGTCGCGCCCAGACCGGCAATCCATCTTTTTCGGCGTCGGTGAACATGCTGCGGAATTTGTAGATGGTGAACGGGTGTCCGAACTGGCCGATGCGTTCCTGGGTATAAAACACCGGCCCGCGACTTTCCAGGCGGATCAGCAGGCCGGCGATCAGCATGATCGGCAAGGCAATCAGAAGAAAGCTGCCGCTGACCAGCAGATCGAACAGCCGCTTCACGACATCACGCGTCGAACCCTGGGTGAATCCCTCGGAAAAAATCATCCAACTGGCGTTGATGGCCTCAAGCGGCAATATGCCGGTCTGGCGTTCGAAGAACGCCGGCAGATCCATGATGTTCATGCCCCGCAACTTGCATTCCAGCAGATCCGCCATCGGCAAGCCGCCGCCGCGTCGCTCGCGCACCGCCACGACGATTTCAGTCACGCCCAGGTCGGTTGCCGTCTCGAACAGCGAGCCCGCGCCATCATCAAGCACGCGATTGTGCGGAACGTAATGATGCGAACTGCCCAACGGCATATAGCCGACAATGCACAGTCCCTGGGCTTCGCCGGTAGCCGCCATGCTCTCGATCTTGGCCGCGCGACTGCCGGTGCCGAGCACCAGAATGCGTTTCTTGAACAGGTCGGTCTTGCCCCATTCCATGAACAACAGGCGAATCAGGACCGATGCGAGGCCGGCGACTATGATGCCGCCAAGGTATTCGGTGCCCAAGGGAAACACCTGAGGCAGGAATTGGCCGCCCAGCGCAAGCAAGGTCGCCGACACCAGGAAGCTGCCCCCTACCCGGGTCAGCAAGCTCATCAAGCCCTTGGTCCATTCCCAGTCATAGAGTCCGAAAGTCGAGTTGAGCAGCGTCAAGATCGCGGCGAACAGCCAGGGCTTGTAAGCGTCGGCCTCGCCTGGCGCCATGAAGCGCGGCGAGCCATAACGGTCCGCGAAGAACCCGCTGATATAGGCGAAAACCAGAAACTCGACGACGGTGAGCAGCAACATGCTCATCGGAATGTAATGACGGAAGAATCGGATCATGGCTGCTCAGATGCGCGAAAACATGGGGTGAGGTGGCGCGCCGTATCAGGCTTCAAGGCTCGGGATTGTAACTTGCGGAATCCGACAAGCCGGCGCTTGCCGAAGGCATCAGCTTTTGCAATTGGCGTAAATCGAGGCGGCTGCGCGGCGCGGTACCGCCGTGATGGGTTTCGCCGGGATTGATACGCACCAGCACATCGGTAGGCTCGGAATAAATCAGATAGGCCATGCGGCCACCCTTGTCGCGGACCTTGAATTCGATGTTGCGGTTGATCAGAAACTGTTCGAAGTCCTTGCTCGAATCCGGCGCGATATCAAGTTCTATCAGGCTGTGATCAGATACCGCGCCGGACGCGACGGCGCCGGTCAGACTCGGCGCGAAGCTTTCGAAAACTCGCATCACCGCCAGCGCCTGCTGGCGCAGCGCCAACAACAAGGCAGCCTTTTCCTCGGGCTCGTAGAGCGACTGACGGTAAACCAGCGCGGCATCCACTTCGTCATTGCTGGGCAAGCCGTGACCATCGGGAAGGCCCAGGCTGCGCGCCGCCTTGCGCTTGGCCAGAGCATAGTCGCGGATGCCATGCTCGGCGATGAAGCGCGCCGCCAGTTCGGCGATGCGGGCGCGGTTCTGAATGATGTGAGTGTCGCGCACGGGCTAGTTCTGAAACGAGAAAATGGCCGGTTCCGGCGTGGCTGGCTCTTCTTCGGTTGTTTCCAGCGCGCCGGGATTTTCCGTGATGATCGGCAGGCCGGGTGGAAATTCCTCGAAGAAATAGTCGATGACGCCGAGTTCGGTTTCGTCAGGCGCGCCGGTTACCGGATTGACGCGGGCGGTGATCACGCCTTCCGGTATGGCATAGGGCATTTCCGGCGTCTGGCGCAGCGCATCCTTCATGTAGCGCACCCAGATCGGCAAAGCCGTGCCGCCGCCGGTCTCGCCAGAACCCAGTGGCCGCGGCTTGTCGTATCCCATCCAGGCCACCGCCACACGCGTGGCCTGAAAACCGGCAAACCAGGCGTCGTGGTGATCGTTGGTCGTGCCGGTCTTGCCGGCGAGATCGGCGCGCCCCAGTTTCAACGCGGCGGTTGCCGTGCCGCGTCGGATCACGTCCTGCATCAGGCTGGTGGTAATGAAAGCATTGCGTGGGTCGATAGCCGGTTGCAATGGCGGCGCGGCAAAATCCTCCAGCACCCGCCCGGAGCTGTCGGTCACCCGCAGCAGATGCCAGGGAGTTACCGCATGGCCGCCATTGGCGAACACCGCGTAGGCGGCGGCCAGCGACAGCGGCGTGACTTCCCCGGCGCCCAAGGCCATGGTCATGTAAGGCGGGATGCGTGACATGTCGAAGCCGAAATTGGCAATGTGCTGCTGCGTGGATTGCATCCCCGCCGCGCTGAGGACGCGTATGGAAACCAGATTCTTCGACTTGGCCAGCGCGTTGCGCAGCGTCAGCGGGCCATCCATCGTGCCATCATAGTTTTTCGGCGACCAACTGATGCCGCCGGTTTCCGCCGCCGCGATTTCGATCGGCGCATCCTCGAACAGGCTGGCCGGGGTTATCCCGCGTTCCAGAGCGGCGGAGTAAATGAAGGGTTTGAAACTGGAGCCCGGCTGACGCCAGGCTTGCGTGACATGATTGAACTGATTTCGGCTGAAATCGAAGCCGCCCACCATCGCGCGCACCGCGCCATTGGCCGGCGCCAGCGCGATGAACGCGACTTCGACCTGCGGCAGATAACTGAGTTGCCAGGGCGCGTCCGGATCGATGCGCGCGACTCTGACGATGCTGCCGCGGCTCAGGCGCTTGTCGAGCGCCATCTTCTCGGACAGAAAGCGTTGCGCATATTTGGCCTCGCTGGCGGCCAGTTCGACGTCGTCGCCATTGCGCAGCCGCACCTTGATGCGCGATTTGTTGATGCCCAGCACGACCGCCGGCAGCATGCCGCTTGACTCCTCCCGATCCAGCAAGGCGGTCTCGATGACTTTATCCGCTTCCTGATCGTCGGCCGGCAATTTGAGTTTGCCCTCCGGTCCGGCATAACCGCGCCGGCGGTGAAACTCCAGGACGCCTTGACGCACACCGTTGAGCGCGGCTTTCTGGTCATCCAGGCGCAGCGTGGTAAATACCTTCATGCCGCTGACGTAAATGTCCGCGCCATATTTCTCGAACATCCGCTGGCGTACCAGTTCGGCCAGATGATGCGCGCCGACATCGAAACTCTGGGTTGAATGCTTGATCGGCAAGCGTTGCGTCTTGGCTTGCTGATAGGTGGTGTCGTTGATGTAGCCCAGCGTTTTCATGCGCCCCAGGACATAAAGCTGGCGCGACTTGGCGCGTGTCGGGTTGACCACCGGGTTATAGGCGGAAGGCGCTTTGGGCAAGCCGGCCAGCATCGCCGCCTCGGCGACATTGATCTTGGCCAGTGGTTTGCCGTAATAGATTTGTGCCGCCGCGGCAAAACCATAGGAACGCTGGCCGAGGTAGATGTGATTCAGGTACAGCTCGAGAATTTCGTCCTTGGTCAAGGCATGCTCGATTTTGATCGCCAGCAGCGCCTCGTTGATCTTCCGGGTAAACGTCTTTTCGGAACTGAGAAAGAAATTCCGCGCCACCTGCATGGTAATGGTCGAAGCGCCTTCCTTGACGCCGCGTGAGGACAGATTGGAAATCGCCGCCCGCAGCACGCCCAGCGTATCGACTCCGCCATGGCTGTAGAAACGCTCGTCTTCGGCCGCCAATATGGCCTGAGTCAACGCTTTTGGGGTATCTTTTAGGCGCACGACGGCACGCCGTTCCTCGCCAAATTCTCCAATCAACGCGCCATCTTCGGTATAAATGCGCAACGGCTGTTTTGGACGATAATCGGTAAGGGATTCAAGACTGGGAAGATTCGGGTAGATAATCGCGGCGGCCAGAGCGACGATTGCGCTTATTGCCACCGCGAGGCCGGCAATGATAGCCAGCAGAATTTGCCACCAACGGGTCATTTCGGGCTCGCAGGGAAACCAGGGGAAAAAAGTCTATCCAAGGGTAAAACCAAGGATGACCCCAAGGAAAGGTAAAGATAAAAGGAAAAACCTTGTAAAGATTAACAAGTTGTTGCTACGATCTAACGTAGATTATTAAATAAGCGCCTGAAGCGGGTGTCTGTAAAGGGGAATTCGGTTGAAATTTGCTTTTTTTGGCCCGGGGTCACGACCTTTGATCGGCGTCGATGTTAGCTCATCGGCGGTGAAAATGCTTGAGCTGGCCGATAGCGGCAAGGGCATGCGGCGGGTGGAGCGGTATTCCATTACGCCATTGCCGCGAGACGCTGTGCAGGATGGCGCGATCGCCAAGACCGAGATCGTCGAGGCCGCCATGCGTGAGGCATGGAAGGCGCTCGATACGCGCACCCGCGATGTGGCGATGGCCCTGCCGGCTTCCTCGGTGATCACCAAGAAGATCATGTTGCCGAACACCGCGACCGAGGCGGAAATCGAGACGCAAGTCACCGCCGAGGCCAACCAGGTGGCGTCGTTCCCGCTCGGCGATATCAGCCTCGACTATCAAATCATCGGCCCCAGCCCCAAGAACCCCAACGAGAACGACGCTTTGCTGGTCCTGGCTCGGCGCGAACGCGTCGAGGAACGGGTCGCGCTGGCCGAATCGGTCGGCCTGAAAGTCGTGGTCATGGACGTCGATGCCTTCGCGACGCTGACCGCGTACGAGCAGATGGCCTTTCAACTGCCGGAAAACGGCAAGGGTCAGACCATCGCCGTGATCGACATCGGCGCCCACACCACCCATGTCAATGTGCTGCACGACAACCAGACCGTATACCAGCGCGAACATGCGCTCGGCGGCAGCGCCCTGACCAATGAAATCAGTCGGCGCTTCGACCTGCCGGCGGAAGAGGCGGAAGACGCGAAACGCAAGGGTCTGTTGCCCGACAGCTACGAATCGGAAGTGCTGCAGCCATTTCTTGACTCCGTGGCCCAGGAAATCGGCCGCGCACTGCAATTGTTCTTCTCGGCGACCTCGTTCCACAGCGTCGACCATATCCTCCTCGCCGGCGGTTGCGCCGCCATTCCCGGCCTGGACGATGTGGTGCACAGCCGTATGCAGACCAGCACGCTGATCGCCAACCCGTTCGCCAAGATGGCGGTTTCCAGCCACGTCAAGGCACGTCAATTGGCTTCCGAGGCGCCAGCCTTGTTTGTCGCGTGCGGCCTTGCTCTGCGCAGGTTCGATCCAGCATGACGCCCATACGCATCAACCTCCTCCCGCACCGCCAGCTCCGCAAAGCGCGCCAGCAGCGCTGGTTCGCGATACTCGCCGCAGCCGTGGTCGGCATCGGTCTGGCGGTGGTCGCCGGTGGTCAGGCCTTTCTAGCCAATGCCAAATCCAACCAGGATGCGCGCAATGCCTTCCTCAAGGCGGAAATCGCCAAACTGGATGTGCAGATCGCCGAGATCGCCGTTCTCAAAGAGAAAACCAACGACCTTCTGGAACGCAAGAAAGTCGTCGAATCCCTGCAGAACAATCGCGGTGAAGCGGTACTGATGTTCGATGAACTGATGCGTCAGATACCTGAAGGGCTGTATCTGAAAAGCGTCAAGCAAACCGGTGGCGCGCTGGTGCTGGCCGGTTATGCGCAATCCAGCGCGCGGGTTTCGACCTTCATGCGCTCGCTGGCGGCAACCGAACTGTTTGACGAGCCGGTACTGGTCGAAGTGAAATCGACCATGGTCGGACCGGTGCGCAGCAACGAATTTTCGCTGAACGTAAAAATCGCCCGACTCTCGCCAGAGAACCAGAACAGGGGCGCGAAACCATGAACCTCGCCGATATCAACAACCTGGATCTGAAAGACATTACCAGCGCGCCGGCGCCGGTGCGCGCCATCGTGCTGGCATTCCTGTTCCTCGCCATCGTTGCCGGCGGCTGGTATCTGGTCTGGTCTGACGCCAAAATTGCCCTGAATGCCGCGCGGCAAGAGGAGCAAACCTTGCGCGCCAGTTACACGGTCAAAAAAGGCGAGGTCTATCACTACGAGGCGTATCAGCGTCGTTTGGTGGAAGTGGAGCAATCCCTCGCGGCGATGCTGCGGCAACTGCCGGATCGTTCGCAAATGGACGCGTTGCTGACCGATATCAATCAGGTCGGCGTCGGTCGCGGTCTGGAGTTCAACCTGTTTCGTCCCGGTGGCGAATCGCTCGCCGATTTCTACGCCACCTTGCCGGTATCGATCAAGGTCAGCGGCAGCTATCACGATATCGGCGGCTTCGTCAGCGATCTGGCCAGGATGCCGCGCATCGTGACCTTGCACGACGTGATTCTGAGCCCGGACAAGGAAAGTTTGCTGAACATGGAGGCGCGGGTGCAGACCTACCGCTACCTCGACGAAAACGAGCTGGCGACGGTGCGCAGGCAGAAAACCGCCGGAGGTGCAAAAAAATGACGCGACCCCGCTTGTTGATGGGTTGTACGCGGCGAGTCATACCGCTGGCCTTGGTGTTGCTTGCCGGCTGCGCCCAAGACGAATTCTCCGATCTGCGTGAATTCATGGCCAGTACTGGCGTGGCCTCTCAACCGCCGCTGGAATCCTTGCCGGCGGTCATGCCGCAGGAAGTCTTCATCTACGATCCGGGCGAGCATCCCGACCCGTTCAAGCCGCGCAGCCTCAAGCCGACCAAGAGTGGTGGCGAATTCCAGCCCGATCTGAGTCGCCCCAAAGGCCCGTTGGAGCAGTTTCCGCTTGACGGCTTGCGCATGGTCGGCACCATCAGCAAGGGCGGGCAGCAGTACGCGCTGGTGCGCTCACCGGAAAACACGCTGTTCCGCATCAAGAAGGGGGATTACATGGGTCTCAATTTCGGCCTGGTGATCGACATTACCGAAGCGAGTATCGAACTCAGGGAAACCGTCCAGGATGGCGTAGGCGACTGGACTGAAACGAAGGCCACTTTGGCACTTCAGGAGTAGGCGCAATGAAAACCAAGCAAATCCAACGCAACAAGGCGCTGTTCTGGCCCGCTCTCATGGCAAGCCTCGCCTTGCTGACGGCTTGGCCGAGTTTCGCCGGCAACGTGTTGAACACGATTACCCTGGCGGAAGGCGCCAACGAATCTCAGGTGATCAAGATCGGCCTGAGGGATCCGATCGACGAGATGCCGGTTTCGTTCGCCACCAGCAATCCGCATCGTCTGGTGCTCGACTTCGCCAACACCAGCAACAGCATCGGCCGCGCCTTGCAGTCGCTGAACAGCGCCACGATCAAGAACTATCAGGTTGTTCAGGCCGGAGAACGCACCCGCGTGGTATTCAACCTCAACGTGCCGGCCAGCCACGAACTGCGCAAGGATCGCAATCAGATACTGGTGGTGCTGCAAGGCGCGCTCCCGGTTCAGGCAGCCGGCGCCCCGGCCAGCGCGCCGGCGCACTTCGCGGATGCCGGCACGAAACGTGAATACGCGATCCGCGATGTCGATTTTCGACGTGGCGGCGGCGGCGAGGGGCGCATCACCATCGGCTTGAGTGACCCGGGTGTCGGCATCGACATCCAGCACAAGGGCCGCGCCATTCAGGTCGACTTCCTCAACACCAGCCTGCCTACCGCATTGCAGCGGCGTCTGGATGTCGCCGATTTCGCCACCCCGACACAGATCATCGAAACCTTCGAGCAAGGCAAGAATGTCCGCATGCTGATCACCCCGAAAGGCAAATGGGACTATTCGGCGCACCAGACCGGCACGCAGTTCGTGCTCGACGTGCGCTCGCTCGACGACCCCAACCTGGCAAAGGGCGACAAACCGCAATACAGCGGCGAAAAACTCACCCTCAACTTCCAGAATGTGGAAGTTCGCTCGGTACTGCAAGTCATCGCCGACTTCACCGGTCTCAACATCATCGCCAGCGACACCGTCAGCGGCAACGTCACGCTGCGCCTGAAAGACGTGCCCTGGGATCAGGCGCTGGACATCATCATGCGCGCCAAGGGTCTCGACAAGCGTTCCAGCGGCAGCGTGATCTGGGTCGCCCCGCGCGACGAACTCGCCGCCAAGGAAAAGCAGGAACTGGAAGCCAAGAAATCGATGGCTGAACTGGAGTCGCTGGTGACCCGCAGTTATCGACTCAATTACTTGCGCGCGGATGAGGCGATGGCCGTGGTGTCGGGTGATTCCCGTTCTATCAACGCCAACCAGGAAGCGGCGACCTGTTCGCCAAGTTCAACAGGTATCAAGGCGGATGTCTCTACCGGCGGGGCCAGTGGTTCCAGTTCCTCGACAACGACTCGTTCGGATGGATCCTCCGCATCCACTTCCTACAACGTAAACCGGGTGTTGTCGCAACGCGGCGGCGCGTCGCATGACCTGACCACCAATACGCTGGTTGTCACCGATACGCTTGAACGGCATCTTGCTGTCGAGGAAGTTCTTAAAACGGTGGATCTGCCGTCCAAGCAAGTGATGATCGAGGCGCGCATCGTGCTGGCGGACGACACCTTCAGCCGCGACCTGGGTGCCCGACTCGGTTTCCGCGGCAGCGGCAAGAGCGGCAGCACCAATTTTGGCGCAGGCACCTATGAAAGCTCGGCGATCGATGCCACCACCGCCTTCGGCACCACCGCGCCCACCGCCAACGTCAATCTCGGCGTGGCCGGCGCGCCCAGCCTCGGGTTCACCATCTTCAATGCCAATACCGCCGCAATGCTGAGCCTGGAACTGCAGGCGCTGGAAGTCGACAATCGCGGCAAGATCGTCTCCAACCCGCGCGTGGTCACCACCAATCTGCGACCGGCGGTGATTCTGCAAGGCACGCAGATCCCCTACCAGACCACCAGCGGCACGCAGGGTACGCAAACCTCGTTCAAGGACGCCTTGCTGTGTCTGCTGGTATCGCCGCAAGTGCTCAACAACGACTCGATCATCCTCAACGTCGAAGTCACCAAGGATGCCCAGGGCGCCAACACCGATGCCGGCCCGGCGATCAACGTCCGCCGGGTCAAGACCCAGGTTCGGGTAAACAACGGCGAAACCGCCGTGCTCGGCGGCGTGTTCGAACAGACGGTGCGCAACGACACCGACAAAGTGCCGTTCCTCGGCGATCTGCCGGTGATCGGCAATCTGTTCAAGACCAACAACAAGTCCGACGCCAAATCCGAAATGCTGATTTTCCTGACGCCGAGAATCTTGCAGGATGATCTGCTGTCGAGTCGCTAGATGTGAAATCACCTCCATCGAGACAATCAGAACGGATTGCTTGAGTTAAAGCCAATTTAATTGCTACACCAGCCGCAACAGAAATGGGGAATCAACGATGTACGACATGAAAACAATTAAAGGTCTGCTCCTGGCCGGGGTGTTCGGACTTGCCGGTCTGTTGGCGGGCTGTGGTGGGGGCGGGGCGTCGGGAAGTTCTGACGATACAGATGGAAGCGGGGGGGGAAGTTCGGCCGAGGCAAGCTTGACTCTGACCATGACTGACCCTTCCACTGGCAATGAAAGCAATTCCCTGGCATCAGGGTCGCCGCTGACTTTGACCGCTTTGGTGCGAGACTCGGATGGGGCCGTTGTTCCGAACGCCGTAGTCACGTTCACGACCGATGCTGAATACGGCGTTTTCAGCCCGTCATCGGGAACCGCGCTCACGAATGCCAGCGGTATAGCCAGTCTGACGCTGAGCGCTGGCGTGAATACCGGGGCGGCGACGGTTACCGCCACGGCGACAGCAGGAACGGAAGCCGTCAGCCAAAATGCCGGCTATAGCGTCAATGTCGCGGCCCTGGGTTTGAGTTCGCTGACGTTCGGTGCAAGTCCACTGTCCGCCTATGGCACAACCAGCGTTACCGTCAACGTGACCAGTGGTGGCGCTCCATATACGACGCCGGTCGATGTATTCTTTACCTCGACATGCGCGGCATCAACGCCGAGCAAGGCAGAACTCCCCGCCAGCGTGAGATCCGTAAATGGTGTCGCCACGGCCTCCTATCGTGATCTTGGTTGCGGGGCGAATGACGTTGTTACCGCCTCTTTGTCTGGAGGCGCTTCAAGTAATGCAACCTTGGTGGTGAGTTCGCCCAGTTTGAGTTCCATTCGGTTTGTCTCCGCCGATCCGACCAGTATCAGCGTTCAAGGCATGGGCGGTACCGAGGTTTCGACTGTCAAGTTCGAGGTGCTTGACAGTGGTGGCACCCCCATCAGCGGTCAAGAAGTCGAGTTCTCGTTGAATACAACTGTTGGCGGCCTAGATCTGACTGCCGATACGGCGGTATCGAATGCTTTGGGCGAGGTTGTAACGCTGGTCGTCTCCGGTACTGTGCCGACACCGGTCAGAGTAACCGCAAGTACGACCGGCGCAACTGTGGTAACCAGCCAATCCAGCCAACTTTATGTATCTACCATGATTCCCGACCAGTCACATTTTTCGCTCAGCGCGGAGAAGTTGTATCTGGAGGCGTTGAACACGGATGGTGTGACCACCTCAGTGACGGCCCGGCTCGCCGATCGCGCCGGCAACCCGGTACCTGACAACACGGCTGTGGTGTTCACAACCGAGGGTGGGTCCATCGTATCAGGTTGCCTGACGACGAATGGGGTATGCACCGTTACCTGGACCAGCCAGAATCCGCGTCCCTCGAATGGCCGGTCTACCGTTTTGGCCTATGCGGTGGGTGAAGAGTCATATACCGATCTGAACGGCAATGGGCGCTATGATGCTGGCGAACCCTTCGGCGATCTCGGTGAGGCTTTCCGCGATGATGACGAAGATGGCATTCGCGATGCGGGTAGCGAGATCTTCGTGGATTTCAATTCGAACGGCAGCTACAGCGCTGCGGGTGATGCGGCGTTTACTGGCGTGCTGTGCAATTCGGGCTGTAGCGTCTCGGCAAACAATGTAAATGTTCGCGATTCCTTGGTGCTGACCTTTTCCGGGTCAACGCCGATTTTGCCGATCATCAGCCCAGGATCTATCGACTTGGGTGGCTGTGGCGCAGGCGCTCCAGGGAGCATACATTCCGCCACGCTTACCGTTGTGGATGTAAACGGCAATTCCTTGCCGTCTGGAACCACGATAAGCGCTACAACCACCAACGGGGTACTAGTCGGGGTGTCTTCATTCACTGTGCCCGCGACCGGGGCTACCTCATTCACGGTAAACATCCAGAATGATTCAACTGGCACGCCATGCGCGGATTCAACACCATCTGGAACGCTTACCGTAACAACGAGTACGCCAGCCAGTATTGTTACCAGTGATGTCATACCGGTCAGTAATTGAATCCTGTCGGGAATCCCGGTTCGTTCATCATGAATTCCGCCGGGATTCAGCAGGTTATGATTGCTGTCGCTTATTGCTCACCTTGAGCGGCTGGGTACACTTCGGCGAGCATTTTGCTTGTAGGAAAGTACGTCGCTGCCCTTTCAAGACAAGCAGGGTATGAATAGGGTGGCTTGAGTTCTGAGGCCGCGGCCCTTGGTCAGCGTTAGCCGCGCTTCAAGTCGCTTGGAGCGCTGGCTTGAGAAGTGGGCAAGCACAGCGGTAACAGATTGGCGGCGACGCTTGCGCTCTGAATTTAAACGCAGGTTTCGCCCAACTGCCTTTTAGCCTGAGAAGCGTTGCACGCATCCGCGCGGGAAATGTTTCCGATAGGCTCCCAGGGTTATAAGTCCCATACGACGACTGGCGTTGCACTAGGACTACCCGCCGTCGGCTGGTATGCGGTGTGTTGGCTAACGCGTATACCCCTTCTCCTCCCCATACTTCTTCAATTTCCGCCACAGCGACACCCGGTCGATACCCAGCATTTGTGCCGCCAAGGTCTGATTGCCGTGGGCTTCGTCCAGCACCCAGAGGATGTAGTCGCGTTCCTGTTCTTCCAGCGGGATGACCTTGCCGTCACGGCGGCGGAAGGCGCGGATGCTCAGGTCGCGCAGGTCGTCGGGCAGGTGGCCGGCTTCCAGGGTGTCGCCTTGGCACAGCGCGACGCCGCGTTCGATGATGTTTTCCAGCTCGCGCACATTGCCGGGGAAGTCGTAGGCCTTGAGCAGCGCCAGGGCGTCTTCCGACAGGCCACGCACCGGTTTGCCCATCACCGGCGCGGCGCGGTCGAGGAAATGCTGGGCCAGCAGCGGGATGTCTTCGCGCCGTTGCGACAGCGGCGGGATGTGCAGATTGACGACGTTGAGGCGGAAGTACAGGTCCTGTCGGAAACGACCTTCGGCGACCCAATGTTTCATGTTGCGGTTGCTGGCGGCGATGAAACGGACGTCGACCTTCGCCGGCCGGGTGCCGCCGATCGGCAGCACTTCCTTTTCCTGGATGGCGCGCAGCAGTTTGACCTGCATGGCCGGCGACATTTCGGTGACTTCGTCGAGGAACAGCGTGCCGCCATTTGCCGCGACCAGCAGGCCGGTCTTGCCGATGGCGCCGGTGAAGGCGCCCTTTTCGTGGCCGAACAGTTCGTTGGCCAGCAGTTCTTCGTTGAACGCGCCGCAATTGACCGCCAGAAACGGCCCACCTTGTTTGCCTGCCCGGCGACCGTCGTGCTCGTGCAGGGTGCGCGCGAACAACTCCTTGCCGGTGCCGGATTCGCCGGTGATCAGCACATTGCAGCCGGTGGGGGCGATCTGCCGCGTCATGTCGAGCAGTTTCTGCATGCCGCCGTCGCGGGTGATGACCTGGGTGCGGCCGGCGAAGACGTCGAGTTGCGCGCGCAGGGCGCGGTTCTCGCGCTTGAGTCGGATCTTCTCCAAGGCTTCGGCCACCGTCTTGCGGACCTCGTCGAGGCGATAAGGCTTGGCGATGTAGTGGAAAGCGCCTTCTTTCATCGCCGCGACAGCGGTTTCCAGCGTGGCGTAGCCGGTGATCATGATGACTTCGATGTCCGGGTGTTGCGATTTGCAGCGCCTCAGCAGATCCATGCCATCGACCTTGTCCATCTTCAGGTCGCTCAGGACCAGGTCGTAGGGTTGCGCGGCGAGCAAGTCCAGCGCGTGTTGGCCGCTTTGCGTGGCGGTAATGGCGTAGCCTTCCTTGGCGAGCACGTGTTCCAGATTGCGCAAGGCGATGCGTTCGTCGTCGACGAGGAGAAGGCGGTAGGTCATGGGCTAGTTCGATTGGTGAAGGGAATGACGGAGGGTAGTCGCCGCGGTCGTGGTGTCATGGGGTTAAGCCGCCGGTAGCCGGATGCGAAATTCCGCGCCGCCTTCGGGGCGATTGGTGACGCCGATGCAGCCGCCGTGTTCTTCGATGATCTCGAAGGCGATGAACAGCCCGAGTCCGCTGCCTTGGCCGACCGCCTTGGTGGTGTAGAACGGGTCGAACACCCGTTCCTGGTGCTCGGCCGGAATGCCGGGGCCAGTGTCGCCGAGCAGCAGATCGACGACCGCGTTGCCGGGGCGACATTGGCCGGTCAACCCAGGCAGCAGATCATATTTACCGACCACCCCGGCCTGCGCGGCGATGCTTAGAACGCCCCGCGCGCCCATGGCGTCGTAGGCATTGACGATCAGATTCAGCAGCACCTGTTGCAGGCGCGGGCGGTCGCCGCTGACCGTAAGAGCCGCCGCGATGTCGACGCGCACCTCGACGCCGGGCGGCCGTTTGGCTTTCAGAAAACGCAGGGTTTCCTCGACCAACTCGGCCAGCGGTACCGGCGCGGGCTTGAATTCACGGTCGCCGGCATAGTCCAGCAGGGCGCGCACAATGCGCCGGGCGCGCAGGGTTTCGGCATCGATGTCAGCGATCAGTTGCTGCTGAAATGTCGGATCGATGCCGGCGTCTTCCCGCAGGATCTGCGCCGAAGAAGAAATATTCGATAACGGGTTGTTCAACTCGTGCGCCACGCCCGACAGCAATGTGCCCAGCGATGCCAGCTTTTCAGCGCGCACCAGAGTGTGTTGACGGCGCTCCAGTTCGTCCAGAACATGGTTGAAAGCGGCGGCCAGCGACACCAGTTCGCGTTCCCGGCTGTCCAGCGCCAGCCGGGTGAGCTGGCCGCTGGCCACCGCTTCCATGCGCGCCTCCATGGCCTGCAACGGGCGCGCGACCTGGCGCGCCAGCACAATGCCGGTCAGGGTCAGCAAGGCCGCCACCACCGCCAGCCAGATCAGCAGACTGCGCCGATGCGCGGTCAACGCCGCATTCAGCGAGTCGCGCTCCAGCGCCGCCAGTTGCTCGCCGACGGTGACCAGGCGATTGCCCAACATGCGCGCCGCATTGGCCAGGGCTTCGTCGAGCGGCTGCTCGGCATGCGCCTGCATCGCCGCGACATAGCGATCGAGATCGGCGATCAGTCGACCCGCGCTGCCGCGGCCGGCCAGCGTGTCGAGTCCAGTCGCGTCGCGCAGCAGGATTTCCCGGGCGCGCTGGGCGTAGCGGGCGTGATCCGCCAGGTCGCCGGCCTGTTGGTAAAGGAAATGGTTTTTTTCGAACCGCCGCATTTCCAGCGTCGCGTCGACCAGTTCCGCCACCTTGCTGCCTTCGCGCGCCTTGTCGGCGATGCGGTCGAGTTCGATCAGCGCCCCCGCCGACAGGCCGATGATCAGCGCGGCGAGGGCGAGATAGACGAAAACAATCTTGGCTTGCAGGGAATGCATGCGGCGGAGTGTAACAGCGGTGTTGCAATATGAAACGTATGAATTTCGAGTTCTGTAAGATTGATATTTATAATCAACAAGTTAACGAATTATTTTGAATGGCACGATTGCTGCTAATGATAAAGGGTCGTCATTTACGCCCTATCGCCATGCGTGCCACGCCCGAACAAACCTACCTAGCCGAACGTCTGCAATCCGCCCGAGGGTTGGGCTGGCCGGTCGACACCGGCGCCAAGCCGCCGGCGGCGACTTCGTTCTGGCAAGCCATACGCGATGTGCCGCGGCGCCTGCTGACGATCTGCTTGCGCTTCGCCCGCTGAAGCGAGCATGAGACGTCGCATCGTCGTCGCGCTGCGGCCGGTGTCGCCGGTGGAGCGCCTGCTGAAAGTCGGCGCCGCGCTGTGTCGTCGCCTGGAAGCCGAACTGGAAGTGCTGGCCGACCCGACGCGGCCGGATTGGGCGGACATCGAAGCGCGTCTCGCCGCGCTGGAAGCCGATGGCGTCGACTGCCGCCTGACACCGGCGGCGGGGCTGGACGCGAAGCGGGTCGTCGAGCACGCGCGCAGCCATGAATGCGTGACTTCCGTGGTGGTCGGGCGTCCCGCCGCCTGGGCCGGCGACAGCCACGGCGATCCCTGGAGCAAGCTGGAATGTCCGCTGGTGGCGGCATCCGATTCCCCCGATTTACCCGAAGAAAACTGAGCCATGCAAAAAATTGCCCGATTTCTCCCCTTCCTGCGCTGGTTTCCGATGCAGGGCGATACCGTCAAGGCCGATTTCATGGCCGGCATCACCGTCGCCCTGGTGCTGATTCCGCAGTCCATGGCCTATGCGCAACTGGCTGGCCTGCCGGCCTATTACGGCTTGTACGCGGCATTTCTGCCGGTGGCGGTGGCGGCGTTGTGGGGCTCGTCGAATCAGTTGGGCACCGGTCCGGTGGCGGTGGTGTCGTTGTTGACCGCGTCCAGTCTGGCGACCTTGGCCGCGCCCGGCTCCGAGGCCTTCGTCGCGCTGGCGATACTGCTGGCGTTGCTGGTCGGCGTGATTCAGTTGCTGCTTGGGGTGTTCAAGCTGGGCATTATCGTCAACTTTTTGTCGCACCCGGTCATCGTCGGCTTCACCAACGCGGCGGCGATCATCATCGCGCTGTCGCAGGTGTCCAAGCTGTTCGGACTGTCGATGGGGCGCAGCGAGCATTTCGTCAATGACATCCTGGTGATGTTCGGCAAACTCGGTGACACCCATTTGCCAACGCTGGCGATGGGCGTGCTGGCCATCGCGATGATGTGGAGCGTCAAGAAATTTCGTCCGAAATGGCCGGGTGTGCTGATCGCCGTGGCAGTCACCACGGTGCTGTCGTGGGCGCTGAAGTTCAATGTCGAGCTGGGCGGCGCCGTGGTCGGCGAGATTCCACAGGGCTTGCCCAGCGTCGCCTTGCCTACCTGGGACCAGGCCAATATCGGCGTGCTGTTTTCGTCCGCGCTGGTGATTTCGCTGGTCGGCTTCATGGAGGCGATTTCGATCGCCAAGGCGATCGCCGCCAAGACCAAGCAACGCCTGGACCCGAACCAGGAATTGATCGGCCAGGGTTTGTCGAATATCGTCGGGTCGATGACCCAATCGTTCCCGGTTTCCGGCTCCTTCTCGCGCTCGGCGGTGAATCAGGGCGCCGGCGCCAAGACCGGCATGAGCTCGGTGTACACCGCCATCTTCGTGCTGATCACGCTGCTGTTCCTGACCCCCTTGCTGTATCACCTGCCGCAGGCGGTGCTGGCGGCGATCATCATCATGGCGGTGATCGGACTGGTCAATTTCGGCGCGGTGAAGCACGCCTGGCAGGCCAACAAGCACGACGGCATGGCCTCCATCGTCACCTTTTTCGCCACCATGGCGTTCGCGCCGCATCTGGACAACGGCATCATGGTCGGCGCCGGTTTGGCGTTGATCCTGTTCCTGATGCGCACCATGAAGCCGCGCGTCGCGCAGCTCGGCCGCTACAAGGATGGCACGCTGCGCGACATCAAGGTCAACCCGGACCTGCCGACCAGCGAGCATGTGGTGGCGATGCGTTTCGATGGCCAGTTGTATTTCGGCAATGTGTCGTTCTTCGAGGACACCGTGCTGGCGGTGCTGGCGGATAACCCGAAGGCGAAATATTTCCTGGTGGTCGGCGATGGTATCAACCAGCTCGACGCCTCCGGCGAGGAAGTCATCCACCATCTGGTCAGCCGACTCAAGGAAGCCGGCGTCGAACTGGTGTTTTCCGGCCTGAAAAAGCAGGTGCTGGATGTGATGCGCGCCACCGGTCTGTTCGAGGCGATCGGCCATCACAACATCTTCGCCACCGAGGATCAGGCCATTACCGCGATCTACGAACGCCTGGGCGAAGCGGCGCAGGATGATCTGTTTTGCATGCTGAAACCGGCGTGACCAGCGTGATAATTCATCCCATCATAGCCCCTGACGCCCACGACTCAGACTCATGACCGAAACGCTGAACTTACCCGACTTGGTGCACTGGGCCTGGGCCGGGGTGCTGTACTGGCTGATCCTCGGGTTTTCCGCGCTGTTGCTGCAAAGCCGGCGGCGGCTGCTGACCCGCGTGATATTCCCGCTTGGCGCGCTGGGCGCGTTGTTCATCGCCGGCGTCGGCGCGGCGGGTCTGGTTGCGCCGACCTCGGCCATCATACTGCCGATCGGCCTGCCGGACCTGCCGTTCCATCTGCGCCTGGATGCGCTGTCCGCGTTTTTCCTGGTGTTGCTCGGCGGCGCGGCGTTCGGCGTGACGGTCTACGCCGCCGGCTATTTCCGCAATATGCGCGCCGGACCGCTGGGCTTGCTGGCGCTGTGGTACCACCTGTTTCTGGCCGGCATGGTCACCGTGCTGCTGGCCGACGACGCCTATGCCTTCATGGTGGCCTGGGAAGTCATGGCGCTGTCGTCGTATTTCCTGGTCACCACCGATCACAAGATTCCCGAAATCCGCCGCGCCGGTTTTCTCTATCTGCTGATCGCCCATGTCGGCGCGGTCTCCCTGTTGTTGTGTTTCGGTGTATTGCAGGGCGGCGAGGGCGATTACACCTTCAACACCATGCGTCTGGCCGAGATCGCGCCGTTCTGGGCGTCGGTCGCCTATCTGCTGGCGTTGTTCGGCTTCGGCGCCAAGGCCGGACTGGTGCCGATGCATGTCTGGCTGCCGGAAGCGCATCCGGCCGCGCCGTCGCCGGTGTCGGCGCTGATGTCCGGGGTGATGCTGAAAACCGCGATTTACGGGCTGCTGCGGGTCACCTTCGATCTGCTCAACGTGCAACTCGGCTGGTGGGGCACGCTGGCGTTGGCGCTGGGCCTGCTGACCGCGATATACGGCGTGATCTTCGCGGCGGTGCAGTCGGACATGAAACGCCTGCTGGCCTGGTCGTCGATCGAGAACATCGGCATCATTCTGGCCGCCTTCGGCCTGACGCTGATTTTCTACACCGACGGCAAGGGCGCGTTGGCGGCGTTGACCATGACCGCGCTGCTGTATCACGCGATCAATCACGCCTTCTTCAAGGGCCTGCTGTTCATCGGTACCGGTTCGGTGCTGCATGCCACCGGCGAACGGCGCATGGGCCATCTGGGCGGGTTGATCCGCTTCATGCCGTGGACCGCCTGGCTGACGCTGATCGGCGCGCTGGCCATCGCCGGATTGCCGCCGCTGAACGGCTTCGTCTCGGAATGGCTGTTGTTGCAGGCGTTTCTGTTGTCGCCCGGGCTGTCGCAACCCTATCTGAACATGGTGATTCCGGTCGCCGCCGCGTCGGTCGCGCTGGCGGCGGCGTTGGCGGCCTATGTCATGGTCAAGTTCTTCGGCGTGGTGTTTCTCGGTCAGCCGCGCGATCCGGCCTTGCATCATGCCCACGAAGCCAGTTGGGCCGAACGTCTGGGCATGATCTGGCTGGCCGCCGGCTGTGTGTTGCTCGGGCTGCTGCCGTCGCAGGTGATCGGCTGGCTGGCGCCGGTGGTGACGCAACTCACCGGCCAGGCCTTGATCAACGACGCGCCGTCGGCCAGCGCCTGGCTGATGTTGGCGCCGGTGTCGGCGGAGCGCGCCAGCTACGCGCCGCTGGTGTTTCTGGCGGTGGTGCTGACCACGCTGTTGCTGGTGTACATCTGGGTGCGCCGGGTCTACCACGGTCGGGTGCGGCGCGCCGACGCCTGGGATTGCGGTTACCCGGAACAGGACGCGCGCATGCAGGACACCGCCGAAGGTTTCGGCCAGCCGATCCGGCAGATCTTCGAGATGTTCATGCGCGTGGAACGCGAGCGGCCGGATCCGTTCGACCGCCATCCGCGCTATACCGGCGCCTCGCACGACAAGCTCTGGTTCATCGTCTACGAACCCATCGCCAAGATTGTCGGCTGGCTGTCCGATCAGGCCGGCAAGCTGCAACACGGGCGCATCCAGTGGTATCTGATCTACAGCTTCGCGACACTGATTTTCTTGCTTGTTTTTGTGACACGGTGAACGCCATGAGTATCAACGTCCCTTGCGCGGGGTGCGTCCTGCGCACCGTCAACCGGAGCGGCGCGCATGGCGCGCCCTGCGAGTGCAATCCATGACCACCGGCATCCTCCTCCAGATCGCCCAGACCCTGGCCGCCATCCTGCTGGCGCCGTTGCTGATGGGCTGGGTCAATCAATGTCGCGCCTGGTTGCAGGGCCGTAGCGCGCCGCCGATCACCCAGCCGTATCGCACCTTGCGCAAGCTGTTCCACAAGGACGCGGTGATCGCGCACAACGCCAGCCCGCTGTTCCGCTTCGCGCCATACATGATCTTCGCCTGCATGGCGCTGGCCGCCGGCATCGTGCCGACCATCGCCAACGACCTGCCGTTCTCGCCGGCGGCCGATGTCATCGCGCTGGTCGGCATCTTCGCGCTGGCGCGGGTGTTTCTGGCGCTGGCGGCGATGGACATTGGCACTTCCTTTGGCAGCCTCGGCGCGCGGCGCGAGATGCTGGTGTCGTTCCTGGCCGAGCCGGCGCTGCTGATGGTGTTCTTCACCGCCAGTTTCATCTCGCAATCGACCGAGCTGCCGATCATCGTGCAGGCCCTGGCGCACAAGGAATTCGTCATCTATCCCAGCATGGCCTTCGCGGCGGTGGCGTTCTGGATGATCTCGGTGGCGGAGAACGCGCGGATTCCGGTGGACAACCCGACCACCCATCTGGAACTGACGATGATCCACGAGGCGATGATCCTGGAATATTCCGCCCGCCATCTGGCGCTGATCGAGTGGGCGGTGGCGCTCAAGCTGTTCACTTATTCGGCGCTGGGCATCGCCTTGTTCCTGCCCTGGGGCATCGCGCCGCAGGGCGATCCGAGCGCCTTGCCGCTGGCCTTGTTGGCCATGCTGCTGAAGATGGCGATCGGCGGCGCGGCGTTGTCGTTGATGGAAGCCATATCCGCCAAGCTGCGGCTGTTCCGCGCCCCGGAATTCCTCGGCACCGCCTTTCTGCTCGGCGTGCTGGGCATGCTGATTCATTTTCTGCTGGAGGTATGAGATGTCGCTGACCTACCACCTGCAAATCGTCAACCTGCTCGCCGCGCTGCTGTTGCTGATCTCGTTCGCGATGCTGTCGCAGCGCCGCATCGTCGGACTGATCACGCTGTTCGCCTGGCAGGGCGCGGCGCTGACTTTGTCGACCGGGTTGATCGCCTGGTCCACCGGCCAGCACCACCTTTACTACTCGGCCGGCCTGACCCTGCTGCTGAAGGTCATCGGCATACCCTGGTTCTTCTTTCGCCTGGTCAAGAAGCTGGATGTCGACCGCGACGTCGAACCGATGATCAACATCCCCACCACCATGCTGATCGGCATCGTGCTGGTGATCTTCGCCTTCAACCTGGCGCTGCCGATCTCGCAGATGTCCGGCACGGTGATGCGTTCGACGCTGGGCATCGCCATGGCCTGCGTGCTGCTGGCGTTCCTGATGATGATCACCCGCAGCAAGGCGATCCCGCAGATCATCGGCTTCCTGTCGATCGAAAACGGTCTGTTCTTCGCCGCCACCAGCGCCACCTACGGCATGCCGCTGGTGGTCGAACTGGGCGTCGCCCTGGATGTGATGGTGGCCTTGTTCGTGCTGGGCATCATGTCGTTCCAGATTCGCGAGTCGTTCGATTCGATGGACCTGAAACATATGGAAAAACTGAAAGAGCGCTGAGATGGAAATTTACTGGTTACTCGGCATCCCCGTCGCCGGCGGGATCTTCCTGGCGCTGTGGGGCTGTCGTCGCAACGCCCCGGAAATCAATGCGCTGTTCAGTTTTCTGACGCTGCTGGCGGCGGCCGCGCTGACCGCCCGGATCGTCGAGCACGGCCCGCTGCTGGTCGGCGGGCAGGGCTGGTTCTTCATCGACTCGTTCAACGTGTTCCTGGTCGCCTTGACCGCTTTCGTGGCGTTCACCACCTCGCTGTTCTCGCGACCCTACATGCGCATCGAGAAGGAACACGGCCGGCTCAACGACAAGCGTCTGCGTCTGTACCACAGCAGCTATCAGATCTTCATCGCCGCCATGCTGCTGGCGCTGACCACCAACAACATGGGCATCCTGTGGGTGTCGATGGAAGCCGCCACCCTGGCCACCGTGCTGCTGGTGTCGCTGTATCGCACCCCGGCCTCGCTGGAGGCGGCCTGGAAGTACTTCATCCTGTGCGGCGTCGGCATCGCCTTGGCGCTGTTCGGCACCATCCTGCTGTATTTCGCGGCGGAAAAGATCCTCGGCTCCGGCGGTACCGCGCTGCTGTGGACGCATCTCAACGGCGTCAAGGCGCAACTGGAACCCACCGTGCTGCAACTGGCGTTCGTGTTTCTGCTGGTCGGCTACGGCACCAAGGTCGGCCTGGCGCCGCTGCACAGCTGGTTGCCGGACGCCCACGCCGAAGGTCCGACACCGGTGTCGGCGGTGCTCTCCGGGCTGCTGCTGAATGTCGCGCTGTATGCGGTGATGCGCTCCAAGGTGCTGGTCGACGGCGCGCTCGGCAATGACATGGCGGGCAATCTGATGATGGGCTTCGGCTTGTTCAGCGTGGTGCTGGCGGCGTTTCTGATCAAGCGCCAGACCGACGTCAAGCGCATGTTCGCCTACTCGTCGATCGAACACATGGGCCTGATCACCTTCGCTTTCGGCATGGGCGGCCCGGTCGCCAACTTCGCGGCGTTGCTGCACATGACCATGCACAGCCTGACCAAATCGGCGATCTTCTTCGCCGTGGGGCATGCCACGCAGAGCGCCGGCACGCAATTGATGGACGGCATTCGCGGCCTGATCAAGACCAATCCGACCATCGGCTGGGGCCTGATGCTGGGCACGGTGGCGATCCTCGGCGTGCCGCCGTTCGGCGTGTTCGCCAGCGAATTCCTGATCATCACCACCGCCATGCACGAACATCCCTGGGCGACGCCGTTCCTGCTGCTGGCGCTGGGCGTGGCCTTCGCGGCGATTTTCGGCAAGGTGCAGCCGATGGTGTTCGGCGAGACCGAATTGCCGAAACTGCCGTATCAGCCGGCGCTGACCCCGGTGTTCATGCACCTCGGTCTGGTGTTGATGCTGGGCCTGTTCATTCCGCCCTACCTCGCGGCCTGGTACCGGCAGGCGGCGCAACTGCTGGGAGGCTGACATGCATATCGGCGAACAAGACTGGCATCTGAATCCGCTCGGCACGCATATCTGGCGCGGTGTCTTCGAACCCGGCCAATTGCTGGCCCTGGCGCGCGGCGTCAAGGACGCGGGCGGACAGCTGCTCGCCCTGTGGGGCTCGGACGACCGGCATCTCGCTGGCGGTTTCAGCGTGCATGTCGTGCTGCTCACCAGCCAGGGACTGGCCTGGGCCAGTTGCGCGCTGGACGCCGAGACGCCGAGCTATCCCGATCTGGCGCACATCTTTCCGCAGGCCGACCGCATGCAGCGCGCCGCCTTCGACTTGCTCGGCATCCGCGCCGAGGGCGCGGTGGACGAGCGCAAATGGCTGCGCCACAACGCCTGGTCGGCCGAGGTGTTTCCGCTGCGCAAGGATTTCGTTGCGCCCGTCGCGGGCCGCGAGTCGTCCCTCGCCGCGGTGGACGGCTATCCGTTCATCCGCGTCGAAGGCGACGGCGTGCACGAAATACCGGTCGGGCCGATCCACGCCGGCACCATCGAGCCGGGGCATTTCCGCTTCTCGATCATCGGCGACCGCATCCTGCGCCTGGAACAGCGGCTCGGCTACACCCATCAGGGCGTCGAAAAGCGCTTCGAAGGCATGGACCTCGAAGCCGGCGCCAAGCTGGCCGGCCGCGTCTCCGGCGATACCCATATCGGTTTTGCCTGGGCCTACAGCATGGCCGTGGAGACCGCCACGACCAGCGTCATTCCGCCGCGCGCCGCCTGGCTGCGCGCCTTGTTCCTGGAGATCGAGCGGATCGCCAATCATCTCGGTGATCTCGGCTATCTCGCCAACGACGTGGCGCTGAGTTTCGGCTTCATGCAGTTCTGGCGTCTGAAGGAAGACTGGCTGCGGCTGTGCGCCGAGCTGTTCGGCCATCGCTATCTGTTCGATTGCATCGTGCCGGGTGGCGTCGGCGTCGATCTGTCCGCAGAGGGCGGCAGGCAATTGGTGGCGCTGGCGCGGCGCATCGAAGCGGAAACCCGCGAACTGAAGGCCATCTACGACGAACACGCCACCTTGCAGGACCGCTTCGCCAATACCGGCATCTGCAAGCCGGAGATGGCCGCGCGCCTCGGCCTCACCGGTTTGCCCGGCCGCGCCAGCGCCCAGGCCTGGGATGCGCGCGCGCAGTTCCCGCAGACACCTTACGAGCAGTTGCAGGTGAATATGGCGACGCAGCGCAAGGGCGATGTGCTGGCGCGCGCCGAAGTGCGCTTCGCCGAGGTCTACGAGTCGCTGCGCCTGCTGCGCGAGATCGTCGAACGCTTGCCGGCCGGCGCGATCCACACCCCCCTGGCGCCGGTCGAGCGGGTCTGCGAGGGTCTCGGCTGGGTCGAGGGTTGGCGCGGCGAGGTCCTGGTGGCGGTGCGTATCGGCGCCGACGGCCGACTCGATCGGGTGCATCCGCACGATCCGTCCTGGCAGAATTGGCCGCTGCTGGAAGTCGGCGTGCTGGGCAACATCGTTCCGGATTTCCCGCTGATCAACAAATCGTTCAACCTGAGTTACTCGGGGCAGGACCTCTGATATGGCCACCCACCTCATCCTCAAGAAAATCTTCAAAACCGGCTTCGTCTCGGAACCGGCGCCGGCGCCGGATCTGACCATGCTGACCGCCGATCAGGCGACGCATGAGCAAAACCAGTTGCACGCCGATATCCTCAAGGTGTTCGGCCAGGCGGTGACCATACGCCACGTCGATGCCGGTTCCTGCAACGGCTGCGAACTGGAAATCCACGCCCTCGGCGGGCCGCATTACAACATCGAGGGGCTGGGCATCAAGTTCGCCGCCAGCCCGCGCCATGTCGATGTGTTGCTGGTCACCGGACCGGTATCGCGCAATCTGGAAGTGGCGCTGCAACGCACTTACGACGCCACGCCGGAACCGAAATGGGTAGTGGCGATGGGCGATTGCGCCGGCGGCTGCGGCATGGCCGGGGCGATGTTCGGCGAGAACTATGCTTCATGCGGCAAGATTTCCAACGTCATCCCGGTCGATGTCGAAGTGCCGGGTTGCCCGCCAACGCCGACCGCCCTGTTGCGGGGCATCCTGGCGGCGGTGAGCCGGCCGAAATAGAACGGGCCGAACCAATGCCGGACATGCCGCTGCTCGAACTGTCCGGCAAGCTGCTCGGCGAACGCGGCCGCGTGCGCGTGCTCGAATCGCCGCAATGCGACGCGCGCTGGCTGATGGCCCGCATCCTCAGCGGCCGTTACGGCAAGCCGTTCATCATCGAAGACGGCCGCACCCGACGGCTGTATTTCAATCTGCGCGCGGTGCAGAGCGCCATGCGCTTCGACGACCCGTTCGCCCTGGATTTTGCCTACACGCGCAAGATGATGGCGTTTCTGCTGTTCGTGCCGGACCCCGCTGATGTGCTGATGGTCGGTCTGGGCGGCGGCTCGCTGGCCAAGTTCTGCCACCGCCATTTGCCGCGCGCGCGGCTGACGGTGGTCGAGGTGAATCCCGATGTCATCGCGCTGCGGCATGAATTCTGCATTCCCGATGATCCGCGTCTGCGCATCGTCCAGGCCGATGCCGTCGATTTTCTGCCGCAAGCCGAAGCCGATACCGATGTGCTGCTGCTGGATGGTTTCGATGGCGATGGCATCGCGCCGGCGTTTCTCGATCCCGCCTTCTACCAGGCGGCGCGGCGCCGGCTGCGGCCGGAGGGGGTGCTGGCCGCCAACTTCGCCGGCCCGGAGAGCGCTTGGCTGTCGCACTACAGCTTGCTGAGCGAGGCCTTTGCCGGCCGGGTCCATCTCGGCTGTGTCGCCGGTGGGGAAAACCGCATCGCCTTCGCCTTCGCCGATTCCGGTTACCCGCTCGACTGGGCAGGTTTGCACGCTCAGGCGAGCGGGCTGAGCGGACGTCTGCCGCTGGATTTTTCGGTGCTGGTGGAAAGGCTGCGAGATGGCGCGGAACTGCGCCGAGCGCTGGCCGGCGGTTGCTGAGCGGCCTGTCTGGGTCGACGGAATTTTGCCGATCGACGCGGCAGTGCCTAAAGTTTTTTTATCGTCTGCCGTTGAGTGGCCTCCCGGGCGAGATATCCCGCCGGACAACCAAGGAGATACTCATGAACATTCGCAGCCTTTTCAGCCTCGTATTCGCCGGTTCCATGGCATTCGCGCCCGGTTTCGCTTTGGCGGTCGAGGAGACCCCGCAAGCCATACCCGGCGGCAAGATGGTCGACGTGGCGCAAGCCAAGGCCTTGTTCGACAAGGGCGCGGTTTTCGTCGATTCGCGGGTTGCCGCCGAATACGCCGAGAAGCACATCAAGGGTGCGCTCGGCATCGTGTACAAAGAGACGCACAAGAAGGTCGGCAAACTGGATCCGAAGGACTCGATGGACATGACCAAGCTGCCGGCCGACAAGAACAAGGCATTGGTGTTCTATTGCAACGGCTCGCCCTGCTGGCGCGGTTACAAGGGCGCGGATGCCGCCATCAAGGCCGGCTACAAACAGGTGAACTGGTTCCGCGACGGTTTGCCGGCGTGGGAAAGCAAGGGCTATCCCACCGAGTAAAGCACCAGCAATCGATTTCAACAGGGGGATGGTCATGATTCACACCTTGCGCGGCATGCTGATTCTTTTGGCGGCGGCGAGTTTATTGTCGCTGCTCGCGCTGGGTGGCATGGCCATCCACGCCGCGAAAAGCGGCGCGGAACAGTTGAGCGCGGCGAACGATCAGGCGGTGGTGCCGCTGACGGTATTGCAGTCGGTGGAACGGCGCTTGAAGGAAGTTCGCTTTCGGATCGCCGGGGTCGCCCTGGAACAGTTGCCGACCGTCGGGTCGGCGAATCACCTGAAGGAGTCGCAGGAAATCCTGCCGAAAGAATGGGCGGATTTTCGGCGTATGGCCGCCGCTCAATCTTTGCCGGAGGAAGAGGTCGCGCGTCTGGACAGCATCGACCAGGGCATGGTCGGCCTTAATGCTCTGATGGCGCGCCTGCTGACCGCCTATCAGGAAGATGATATCGATGTCATCAAAAGCATCTTGGAAGACGATTGGCCGGTCGTGCATGGCAGCGTGATCAAGCCGCTGGAACAGTTCATGCCGTATTTCCAGGGGGTGGTGAGCAACTCGTTCGACACCGCGAAACGCGGCGCGGCGCGCATGACCTGGATGGTCACGCTGCTGTTCGGCGGGGTGCTGCTGCTGGTCGGCGGCACGATCTGGCTGATGCTGCAACGCTTGAGCAGGCAACTCACGGCCGCGAAAACCGCGGTCGAGGCGGTGGCCGGTTTCGACCTCACGCGCGCCATCGACGCCTCCGGCCGCGACGAGATCAGCGATCTGCTGAAGAGCCTTTCCGGCATGCGCGATCATCTGCGCGAGGTGGTGACTCAGGTTCGCGACGGCGCCCATGCCCTGGAACAGATGTCCGCCGAATTGGCCACCGCCAGCGCCGAGGTGGCCGGCGCCAGCAACCAGCAGGCGGAGTCGGCTTCCGGCATGGCGGCGTCGATGGAACAGTTGTCGGTGTCGATCGATCAGGTGCATGAGCACGCGACGATTTCCCATGATCTGGCGTCGCGTTCCGGCGAAGCTTCACGCCAGGGACGCGAGGTGACGCTGAACGCGGCCAGCGAAATGGCGTCGATCGCCGAGGGCGCCCGCCAGTCGTCGGCGATCGTCGCGGAACTGGGCGGCTTGACCGCGGAAATCACCAGCATCGTCAATGTCATCAAGGAAATCGCCGACCAGACCAATCTGCTGGCGCTGAATGCCGCCATCGAGGCGGCCCGAGCCGGCGAGCAGGGGCGCGGCTTCGCGGTGGTGGCGGATGAGGTGCGCAAGCTCGCCGAGCGTACGTCTTCGTCCACCCGCCAGATCGGTGACATGATCGAGCGTATCCAGAGCGGCACCCGGCGCACCATGCAGGCCATGGAAAACGATGTGTCGCGCGCCAATCAGGGCGAGGAACTGGCCCGGCAGGCGGGGCAGTCCATCGATCAGATCGAACAGCGCGCCGGCGATGTGGTGCGGGCGGTGAACGAGATCCATCTGTCGCTGCGCGAACAGAGCGCCGCCGCCAAGGAGGTGGCGGTGCGTGTCGAGCAGATCGCCCAGATGACCGAGACCAATGCCGGCGCCAGTCGCCAGACCAGTCATAATGCCGGCCAGGTATCCGGCTTGGCCGGGCGGCTCAACGAGTTGGTCGCGGGATTTCGAGTTTGACCTGAACCCCGGCTTGCACCGGGGGGCTACATCAGGGTTTGGCGGAGGTCACGCCGCAATGACCGGGCGGGATGCTCTATCATCGCGCGGCGCCAATATCCCGCTTAGCCATGCACCCTCTGCTCAATACCACGGTCCTGCAGACCGTGATTCTTCTGGTCCTGTCCAACCTGTTCATGACGGTGGCGTGGTACGCCCACCTCAAGCATCTGAATGCCTATCCCTGGTGGATCGCGGCTTTCGCCAGTTGGGGCGTGGCCTTGTTCGAATATCTGTTGCAGGTGCCGGCCAACCGCATCGGCTACACCCTGCTGAGCCTGGCGCAGTTGAAGATCATCCAGGAAGTCATCACCTTGGCGGTATTCGTGCCGTTCGCGGTGTTCTACATGAAGGAGCCGATGACCTGGAATTACTTCTGGGCCGGCTGCTGCCTGCTGGGCGCGGTGTATTTCATTTTCAGGAACTGACCCCACTCAGCGGCGTCGGGTTTCGGCATTCGCGTCGCTCATGAACGGGATGGCGAGATCCGCCGGTAACGGCTGGCTCAGGTAATAGCCCTGTATCAGGTCGCAATCGTGGGCGCGCAGAAACGCATACTGTTCCCGGGTTTCGACGCCTTCGGCCAGCACTTCCAGGCCCAGTTTGTGTCCCAGCGAGATGCTCGCTTCGGTGATCGAGGCGTCATCGGCGTCCAGCGGCAGGTTGCGGATGAAGCTGGCGTCGATCTTCAGGCAGTCGAGCGGAAAATGCTTCAGGTAGGCCAGCGAGGAATAACCGGTGCCGAAGTCGTCCACCGCCAGGCGCACCCCCAGGGCGGCCAGCGCGGCCAGGGTTTCGCCGGCCTGCGCCGGGTCCTGCATGACGGTGGATTCGGTGATCTCGATCTCCAGGGCGCCGCGTTGCATCGCCTCGTCGCGCAGCACCCGGGCGACCATGTCGACCAGGCCGCGATCGCTGAATTGGCGCGCCGAGACATTCACCGCGATGCGCCGCGGCGCGGCTCCGGAAGCGCGGTAGGCGCGCCACTGGGCGCAGGCATTGCGCAACACCCATTCACCCACCGGCAGGATCAAACCGGTTTCTTCCAGCATCCAGATGAACTCCGCCGGCGGGGTCAGTTGCTGGTTGCCGGGGCGTTGCCAGCGCAACAGCGCTTCGCTGCCGATGATGCGGCCGCTGCGCAGATCCAGTTGCGGCTGATAGTGGATCTGCAGTTCGCCGCGCTCCAGCGCCCGTCGCAGGCCGGTTTCGGTATCCAGCAGTTCGCGACTGCGCGCGTTCATGTCGCTGGCATAGAAGCGGAACTGGCCTTGACCGGCATCCTTGGCGCGGAACATCGCGGTATCGGCGTTCTTCAACAGGGTTTCCGCGTCCTGGCCGTCGGCCGGGTAGAGCGCGATACCGGCGCTGAAGGTGATGAAGATCTCGCGCTCCCGCACACGCAGGGGGGTCTCGAAGGCGGCGCGCAGCTTGTTGACCACCACCAGCACATGCTCGATGCTGACCAGATCGCCGCCGACCACGACGAACTCGTCGCCGCCGTAACGGGCGATGGTGTCGTTGGGTCGCATGGCGTCGCGCAAGCGGGCCGAGAATTGCTTGAGCAGCTCGTCGCCGGCGGGATGTCCGAGGCTGTCGTTGACCCGCTTGAAATTGTCCAGATCGAGGAAGATCAGCGCGAAACGTCGGTGCTGGCGGATGGCGCGCTGGATTTCCGCGCCGAGGCGGTCATCCAGCAGGGTGCGGTTGGGCAACCCGGTCAACTTGTCGTGGGTGGCCTGATGGCGCAGTTCCGCCTCATATTGTTTGCGCTCGGAGATGTCGCGCGCGATCGTCGAATAAAACGCGATTTCGCCGCTTTCGTCGCGCTGGGCGAGCAGTACCTGCGACACGCTGATGTCGTTGTCGGCGGCGCCGCGCAACGCGCTTTCGCCTTCCCAGACGCCATCGCGCGCGGCGCTCGGCAGCGCCACCCGCCGCAATTGCTGGGCGCCCCATTCCGAATGGCAGTCGCTCAAACGCATGCCGCTGATGTCGTGTTGCGGGCCCAGTCCGAGCATCCGGCGGCCGGCCTGATTGAGAAACAGCAGACGTGCTTCGGCATCGGTGGTGGCGACGAAATCGGGCGTCGCTTCGAGGATGGTGACCAGCCGCGTACGCGCCTCCTCGCCGCGCACCCAGTCGGTGACATCATGGCCGGTGGACACGAAATGGGTGATCCGGCCGTCATCCTCGGTCAGCGGCGTGATGGTCTTTTCCTCGTAGAACAGTTCGCCGTTCTTGCGCCGGTTGACCATGATGTCGCGGAACGTCTCGCCACCCAGCAGGGTGCCCCACATGCGCTGGAAGTACGCCGCGTCGTTGCGATCCGACTTGAACAGCGCCGGGGTCTGGCCCAGCGCTTCGCGGGGGGTGTAGCCGGACAGATGCTGGAAAGCCGGGTTGACGTACTCGATGCGGCCTTGCAGATCGGTGATGAACACGCTGTCGGCGGTCTGTCGCACCGCCTGGGACAGCTTGCGCAGTTCCTGTTCGGCGCGTCGCTGTTCGCGCCGCGCCTGAGCCTCCTTCAGTTCGCGCAGCACCGCCGGCGCCAGCCGCGACAGATCGTGCTTCATCACGTAGTCCTGCGCGCCGGCCTTCATGGCGGCGACGGCGGCGGCTTCACCGATGGTGCCGGAGACGAAGATGAAGGGCAGATCCGGGTCGTGGTCGCGAGTGATTTCCAGCGCCCGATCGCCGCGAAAACGCGGCATGGTGTAGTCGGAAAACACGATGTCCCAGCGTTGCGTCGTCAGCGCCGCGCTCATCGCCTCGGCGTTGTCGACCCGCTGCCAGCGGACCTGGAAGCCGGATCGGTCGAGCTGGTCGAGCAGCAACAGGCAATCGTCCTCGGAGTCCTCCACCAGCAGTGCCAGCAAGGGATACGGGCGGGATGCAGCAGACCGGAGCATGTCAATCCTTGGCGGGTTCATTGAGCAATAGCCAATACAGTCCGAGCTGGCCGGCGGCATGCACGAAGTCGTCGAAATCCACCGGTTTGCGGACATAGCTGTTGGCGCCCAGACGGTAGCCGCGCAGGCGGTCTTCCTCTTCGTTGGAGGAGGTCAGCAGCACCACCGGCAACAGTTGCGTGCGCGGATCGGCGCGTAACCGACGCAGCACTTCCAGACCGTCGATCTTGGGCAGCTTCAGGTCGAGCAGTACCACGGCCGGCAGAGGCTCCGGATTGCGGCCGGAATGGACGCCGGTACCGAACAGATAATCCAGCGCCTCGACACCGTTGCGGGCGACGAAGACCTGATTGCTGATCTTGTGGGCGGCCAGGGCGTGCAAAGTCAAGGCTTCGTCGTCCGGGTTGTCTTCCACCAGCAGTATGGTTTTGTCGCGCGGGCTCATTCGTTCGTCTCCTGTCTCGGCAAGGTGAACATGAATCGGGCGCCGGCATTCACCGCCGCTTCCGCCCAGATGCGCCCGCCATGTTTGTGGATGATGCGTTGCGTGGTAGCCAGACCGATGCCGGTGCCGGGGAACTCGTGGGTGTCATGCAGGCGCTGGAACGCGCCGAACAGTTTGTCGGCGTAGGCCATGTCGAACCCGGCGCCGTTGTCGGCGACGAAATAGATGGTTTCGCCGTTTTCAACGCGCATGCCGAATTCGACACACGCGTCTTCGCGCTGTCCGCTGAACTTGCAGGCATTGCCGAGCAGGTTGTCCAGGGCGATGCGCAACAGCCGCGCGTCGCCGCGCACCAACAGTTGCCTGGCACAGATGAAACACACCGAGCGGTCCGGCGCCTGTAGCCGCTGGGCTTCCATCGCGTCGCTGGCCAGTTGCGCCAGGTCCACCGTCTCGAACTGGAGATCGGCGCGGGTCACCCGCGACAGCTTGAGCAGATCGTCGATCAGATTGCCCATGTGCTGCGCCGCGCGACGCACCCGTTCAAGCAGATTGCGTGCGCCCGCGTCGAGTTTTTCGGCCTGTTCCTGCAGCAGGATGCGGCTGAAACCGTCGATGGCGCGCAGCGGCGCGCGCAGATCGTGCGACACCGAATAGCTGAAGGCTTCCAGTTCCTGATTGACGGCCTGGAGTTCGGCGTTCTGTTGCGCCAGACGTGTGTTGAGTTGGTGGATGCGTTGCTCGGTTTGGCGCTGCTCGGTGATGTCGCGGATGGCGCTGAAAATGCTCAGACCGCTTTCGCCGCGGATCGGGCTGAGGCTGATCAGTACCGGGATTTCGCCGCCGTCCTTGCGCAGGGCGTACAACTCGAGGCCGGCGCCCATTGGTCGAGTGCGCGGGTCGCTGGTATAGCCGAGGCGTTTTTCCATGTGACCCGGGCGATAACGCGGCGGCAGCAGGATTTCCACCGTCTGACCGATCAGTTCCTCGCGCCGGTAACCGAACAAGGCTTCGGTCTGCGCGTTGATCAGTTCGATGCGGCCTTCCGGATCGGTGATGACGATGGCGTCCGGGGCCAGTTCCAGCAACGCGCGGAAGTGCGCTTCGCTGTCGCGCGTCTGACTTGTCATGGAGGGATTGTCTGTCGCCATGTCTATTCCCCGGTGTATTCGGTATAGGCCGAATGCGGACTCAAGCTTATCCGAATTCGGCGGTTTGCCCGAGTAAAATTGTCAACTACTGGCGGCCTGTCCGATGCCGCTCCGGCATGCGTGGCGATGCCCCCGCCGGTATCGGCAAACCACGGAAAATTTTGCGCCACTACCGACCTATCGGCTCCCAGGAGCCTGTCGGACTTTGGTCGTCGATAGCGAAAAACGGCCCCGCCGAGGTCGTTTTTTGACGGTTTCGCCGCCGCATGGTTGTTCCATGGGGCAAGAAACCGGCAAAAAAGGGGCCGGCGCGGTCGTTTTGCAGCCGACGATTCCAAAGTCCGACAGGCTCCTGGGTTTGCGAGTTCATGCCGCCCGCCGCTGAGCGGTTTCGGCTTGCCGGGCCTCGGCCTGGCGCGCAAACCATTTCTCGGCCTCCGCGTCCCAGTCGTCGGTACGGATGTAGGGGTTGGTGCGCGGATGGATGATCATGTTCGGGTCGATCTCCACGCCGATGCCTTCCAGGAAGTTGACCAGGCCGATGCGCTCGATCATCTCGCCGGTGCGTTCGTGCTCCAGTGCGTTCTCGGCGAAGAAGTCGAGCACGCCGCGCGCCAGATCGTTGAGTTTTTCGAAGTCCGCGTCGGATTCCAGCTTCATGAACGGGATGATCACCGTGCCCATGGTGGCGCCGATCTTCAGCACGCCCTTGCCGCCGATCAGGATGGTGACGCCCTTGTCCTTGCCCGGCAGCAAGGCGCCCGGCATGACGTTGAGACAATGCATGCAGCGCACGCAGTTGTGGTTGTCAATCGCCATTTCGGTATCCAGGCCGATGCGCAACACCGATTCGTGTTGCTTCGCCGGCGTACCGAACTCGCGCAGCGTGATCGCCTTGGTCGGGCACAGGCTGACCACCATGTTGACCACGTCGTTGATCGAGTGGCTGTCCATCCATTCCTTGGCGACCGATTCGTTGGTCTGGATGTTGTCGCGCCAGGTGCCGATGGTCGCCATGTCGGAACGCTGGATGGCGTTGACGCAATCGTTCGGGCAACCGGAAAACTTGAACTTGAATTTGTACGGCAGGCTGGGCCGATGCATGTCGTCGATGTTGTTGTTGATCACCGTGCGCAGGGCGCGCGCCTCGTCGTAATTGGACATCTCGCAACGCGCCGCGCCGACGCAGGACATCGAAGTACGCAGCGCCGGGCCGGCGCCGCCCATGTCGAATCCCAGCGCATTGAGGTTGTCGAACGCCTTCTGCACGTTCTCGCTCTTGATGCCCTGGAACATGATGTCGCCGGACTGGCCGTGGAAGGCGATCAGTCCGGAGCCGCCGGATTCGACCCAGGTATCCGCCAACTTGCGCAGCAGGTCGGAGCTGTAATGCATGCCGGCCGGCGGTTGCACGCGCAGGGTATGGAATTCCGCCGCTTCGGGAAACAGCGGCTTGCCGTTGGCGTCCTTGAGTTCGGTAAAACGCGGAATGATGCCGCCGCCATAACCGATGACGCCGACCGTGCCGCCTTTCCAATAACCGATTTTGGTCCGATACGAGGTTTCCAGTTGACCGAGCAGGTCGCCCATCATCGGGTGGCCCTCGGCGAGGCGCTTGAGACCGGTAACGAACGACGGCCACGGGCCGGATTCGAGTTGATCGAGCATGGGCGTGTCGGGCAGGGTGTTCATCATGCGTCCTCCTGGTGCTTGAATGGCTGATCTGGCTATTAGTTTAGTAATTCAGTCGGGAATTCAAAGCAGGAATTTCTTTAGGAACGGTATGTCGGCCGCGGAACTAAACAGGACTGTATTGATCCTATATGGCAAAAACTGGAGGCCGCATGTTACGCATCGCCAAACTCACTGATTACGCCGTTGGCTTGACGACCCGCATGGCGGCCATGCCGGAAACGCGGATCAGCGCCCAGCAACTGGCCGGCGAACTTGGTTTGCCGGCGCCGACGGTAGCCGCGCTGCTGAAGAAGCTGAGCCGCGCCGGACTGGTGGTCAGCCTGCGTGGCGTCGATGGCGGTTACCTGTTGGCGCGGCCGGCGCGGTCGATCTCGGTGGCCGACATTATCGCCGCCATCGAGGGTCCGGTGGCGTTGACCGAATGCGCGTTGCGCGCCGGCGTATGCGGACTGGAGGCGGCCTGCGCCACCCGCGACAACTGGCGCCTGATCAGCCGCGCGGTGCGGGTGGCGCTGGAGGCGGTCAGCCTGGCCGATATGGCAGGAGATATGACCAGCCATCCTGCCTTGCCGAAGGCGTCGGCCGGGGATGCGCGGCTGCTGTATTGCGCGGCGCCGCAACCGACGCCGCCCGACTAGGAGCGATCATGACCAATGTGGAATTGCAACAGCGTATCGACAGCGAATACCGCTGGGGTTTCGTCACCGACATCGAGCAGGAGCCGTTCCCGAAAGGGCTGGACGAGACCGTGATCCAGCGCATTTCGGCGACCAAGGGCGAACCCGCGTTCATGCTGGATTGGCGGCTGCGGGCCTATCGGCACTGGTTGACGCGGCGCGAACCCGGCTGGGCGACCGTGCACCATCCGCCGATCGACTATCAGTCCATCTATTACTACGCCGCGCCCAAGTCCGGCGGCGGCTCGAATCGGCCGAAGAGCCTGGCGGAAGTCGATCCGCAATTGCTCGCCACCTACGAGAAACTGGGCATTCCGCTGCGGGAACGGGAAGCGCTGGCCGGTGTCGCGGTCGACGCGGTGTTCGATTCGGTGTCGGTGGCCACCACCTTCAAGGCCAAGCTGGAAACGCTGGGCATCGTGTTCTGTTCGTTCTCCGAGGCGGTGCGCGAACATCCGGACCTGGTGCGCCAGTACCTCGGCTCGGTGGTGCCGTACACCGACAACTTCTTTGCCAGCCTGAATTCGGCGGTGTTTTCCGACGGTTCCTTCGTCTATGTGCCGAAGGGCGTCAAATGCCCGATGGAGCTGTCCACCTATTTCCGCATCAACGCCAGCAACAGCGGTCAGTTCGAGCGCACGCTGATCATCGCCGACGAGGGCGCCAGCGTGAGCTATCTGGAAGGCTGCACCGCGCCGCGCCGCGACGAGAACCAGTTGCATGCCGCCGTAGTGGAATTGATCGCGCTGAAGGACGCCCGCATCAAGTATTCCACGGTACAGAACTGGTATCCCGGCGACGCCGAGGGGCGCGGCGGCATCTACAACTTCGTCACCAAGCGCGGCGAGTGCCGCGGCGACAACGCGCATATCACTTGGACCCAGGTCGAGACCGGCTCGGCCATCACTTGGAAGTACCCGAGCTGCATCCTGCGCGGCGACAACTCGGTCGGCGAGTTCTACTCGGTGGCGCTGACCAACCATCATCAGCAGGCCGACACCGGCACCAAGATGATCCACATCGGCCGCGACACGCACAGCACCATCGTCGCCAAGGGTATTTCCGCCGGCCACGCCAGCAACGCCTATCGCGGCCTGGTCAAGGTGCTGGCCGGCGCCGACAACGCGCGCAACCATACCCGCTGCGACTCGCTGCTGATGAGCCCGGACTGCGCCGCGCACACCTTCCCGTACATCGAGGTGAAGAACCCGAGCGCGCAAGTGGAACACGAGGCGTCGACCAGCAAGATCGGCGAAGACCAGTTGTTCTACCTGCGCAGCCGGGGCTTAGGCGAGGAAGACGCGGTCAACCTGATCGTCAACGGCTTCTGCAAGGAAGTGTTCAAGGAACTGCCCATGGAGTTCGCGGTGGAGGCGCGGAAATTGCTGGCCGTCAGCCTCGAAGGCGCCGTGGGCTGAGTTGTGTCGAAGAAGGAGCAAGTCATGCTGCAAATCCGCAATCTGCATGTCGCCATCGGCGGCAAACCCATACTCAACGGCATCGACCTGACCATTCATCCCGGCGAAGTGCATGCCATCATGGGCCCGAATGGCTCGGGAAAAAGCACGCTGGCGCAGGTCCTGGCCGGGCGCGACGGTTATGACATCAGCGCCGGCAGCGTGCATTACCTGGATAAAGACCTGCTGCCGCTGACGCCGGAACAACGCGCCCGCGCCGGCATCTTCCTGGCCTTTCAGTACCCGTTGGAGATTCCCGGCGTCGCCAACGTGCAATTGCTGCGCACCGCCCTCAACGGCCAGCGCCGCGCGCGCGGCGAAGCCGAGATGGACGCCATCGATTTCCTCGAATACGTGAAGGACAAACTGGTCCTGCTCGGCATGGACGACAGCTTCCTGTATCGCTCGGTCAACGAAGGTTTTTCCGGCGGCGAGAAGAAGCGCAACGAGATACTGCAGATGGCGGTGCTGGAGCCGCGTCTGGCGATTCTCGACGAAACCGATTCGGGGCTGGATATCGACGCGCTACAGGTCGTCGCGCATGGCGTCAACAGCCTGCGCGGCCCGGAGCGGGCGATTGTTCTGGTGACCCACTACCAACGCCTGTTGAACTACATCGTGCCGGACCAGGTGCATGTCCTGGCCGGCGGCCGCATCGTCCGCTCCGGCGGCCGTGAACTGGCCGAAGAGCTGGACAGCAAAGGCTATGCCTGGCTGGACGACAAGGCCGAATTCATCGAGGCCAGCCCATGATCACGCCCACTGCCTATCGCGAGGCGCTGTCCCGCATTGACGCACCCGGCAAGTTTGCCGCCGCGCGTCAGTCAGCGCTGGAAAAATTCCTGCAAGCCGGCCTGCCCGACAGCCACCTGGAAGACTGGCGCTATATCTCGCTGGAGCATCTGGAGCGCATGCCGCTGCATGCCCCGGCGGATCCGCCGCTGGCATTGCCGGCCCTGGAGGACTATCCAGGCGCTGTGCTGGCCTATCTGGATGACCGTCTGGTCTGGCGGGACACCACGTTGCCGGCAACCATGCTGGGGACGCTGGCGGACGCCATCGGCGGCGCAGCGGCAACATCGACGCCGGTGGCCTTCGGCAGTCTTGCCGGCAACGCTTCACTCACCCAGCTCAACGCCGCGCTCTGGCGCGAAGGCGCTTGCCTGCGCGTGCCGGCCGGAGAGCGCCTGCGCCAGCCGGTGTTCCTCCGTTTCGCCGCCGCCGAAGCCGATGCGATGCTGTATCCGCGCGTCTTCGTCCACATGGCCGTGGGCTCGGACGCCATCCTGGTGGAACATTTTGTCGGCGATCCCGACATCGAATACTGGCAAAACCCGGTCACGGAAATCGTCCTGGAAGCCGGTGCGCGGCTGACCCATCTGCGCATCATCGAAGACAGCAAGCTGGCCACCCACACTGGTCTCACCGCCGTGCATCAGGCCAGCGACAGCAGCTACCGCGCGCTCAACCTGACGCTGGGCGGGCAGGTCGCCCGCCACGAACTCAATCTTGTACTGGGGGAAAGCGGCGCGGAAGCCAGGCTCGACGGAGTTTTCATTGCCGCCGGCCGCAGCCGCACCGAGCAGCATCTGCGCATCACCCACCAGGCGCCGCGCGGCAACAGCCGCACGCTCTACCGCGGCTTGGCCGACGCGCGTGGACGTGGTGTGTTCGACGGTCGCGTCGAAGTGCGGCCACACGCCGACGCCAGCGACGCCCAGCAATCCAGCCGCAATCTGCTGCTGTCGCCGCATGCCGAGATCGACGCCAAGCCGCAACTTGAGATCTACGCCGACGATGTCCGATGCAGCCACGCCGCCACGGTCGGCAGCCTGGACGAAGACGCCCTGTTCTACCTGAGCAGCCGCGGCATCGATGCCGACACCGCGCGGCGCTTGTTGCTGGAAGCCTTCATCGACGAGGCGCTGGGCCTGCTCGACGACACCGGATTGCGCGACTGGTTGATGCCTCGGCTGCGCGCCAGCCTGCCACGCGGCCAGGCAATGGAGCCGCTGTCATGAACGCGCCGTTGTCAGCCGAGATGCGCGAGCTCTACGAACAAGTGATCCTGGAACACAACCGCCACCCGCGGCATTACCCGGAGAATCCGCCGGGCAGCAACCATCATGCGCACGGCTTCAATCCCTTGTGCAATGACGAAATCAACCTGCACCTCAGGGTCGAGGACGGCGTGATCCAGGCCGTGGGCTTCGAAGGCGCCGGCTGCGCCGTGTCGATCGCCTCCGCCTCGATGATGACCGAGGCGGTGCGGGGCAAGACCCTGGCTGAGGTACACAGCCTGTTCGGCAAGGTCCACGCCATGCTGGCCGAGGACGGTCCGCTGGAAGAGGTGGGCAAGCTCAAGGTGCTGGCCGGTGTTACGGCATTTCCGATGCGGGTGAAGTGCGCCACGTTGGCCTGGCACACGCTGCAAGCCGCGCTGGAGAACCGCGCCGACACCGTCAGCACGGAAGAACCCGCGCCATCCTGCCCACAACCCGCATGAGCTTGCCATGAACATCCTGCAACGGCTCGGTCGCAAACTCGTCGAACAGGGGCTGCGCGAGCGGGTCATCGAAGCCCTGCGCGAGATCCGCGATCCCGAGATACCGATCAATATCTACGACCTGGGCCTGATCTATGGCCTCGACATCGACGCCATGGGTCGGGTCGACATCCGCATGACCCTGACCGCCCCAGCCTGCCCGGTCGCCCAGTCCTTTCCGGCCCAGGTCGAAGCCGCCGTGGCGGCGGTATACGGCGTCAGCCGGGCGCATGTCGAGCTGGTCTGGGAACCGGCCTGGGACAACAGCCGCCTGAACGAAGCGGCGCGGCTGCAACTGGGGCTGGTCTGATGTCCACCTGGGTCGACGTGGCGCTGGTGGCCGATTTCCCCGCCGGCACGCGACGGGTGATCGACGTGGATGGGGCGCGCGTGGTCGTGTTCCATCTGGACGATGGCTATTACGCCATCGAGGATGTCTGCACGCATGACGGCGGTGAACTCGCCGGCGGCGAACTGGTCGGCCGTGAAATCGTCTGTCCGCGCCACGGCGCCCGTTTCGACCTGAAAACCGGCGCGGTTACCGCGCCACCCGCCTGCGAGGCGGTGGCGGTGCTGCCGCTCAAGGTCGACGACGGCTGGCTACGGGTGCGCGACGACCGCTGGGATTGATGCCGACCAAACCCAGCGACCGCGCGTGCAGGGCCGCTTCGGCGCGGCTGCCGATATTCAGTTTGCGGTAGATGTTTTTCACGTGATCGCCCACGGTATGCCGCGAAATATCCAGTTCGACGGCGATATCCGCAATGCGGATGCCCTGCGCCAGCAGACCCAGCACCTCGCGCTCGCGGGCGCTGAGTTCGATCGCGCCGATCGGGTTGGCGTCGGGCGGCGCCTGAAAATGCCGCAGCAATTTCCGCGCGATGGCCGGCGACAGCGGCGGCTGGCCGTCGACGATGCCGCGCAACTGCCGGGTCAGCCAGTCGACCGGGTGATCCTTCAGCAGATAACCTTGAGCGCCGGCCTGCAAGGCCTGGAACAGATGCTCGTCATCGTCATAGATGCTCGCCACCACCACGGCGCAGTGCGGCTGCCGCTCACTCAGGCAGGTAATGACTTCGAGGCCGCTGCCGTCGGGCAGGCCGAGGTCGACCAGCGCCAGGTCGAAGCATTCGGCGGACAGCGTCCGTCTGGCCTCCGCGACGCTCGCGGCGCGCACGCAACGCGCCGCCGGGAAGGCGCCGAGCACGGCATTTTCCAGGATGGCCAGAGCCTCGGGCAGATCGTCGACCAGCAGCACATTGTTCATGGTTGTACCTCGCGCGGCAGGGGCAAGCGGATCGATACATGCGTGCCGCCCTCGGGGCGCGCCTGGATATCCAGGCTGCCGCCATATTCCGCCAGGCGCAACCGCATGCCGCGCAGACCGCGTCCTTCCCGCCAAGCGTCGACGGCAGTCGGCGGGCCGTCGTTCAACAAGTTGAGATCCAGAGCCTGTGCGTACTGAGTGATATGCACATCGATGCAGGTCGGTCCGGCATGTTTCAAGGCATTGCTGAGGCTCTCGCGCAGGGCGCGCTCGATCAGGATTTTTTGCCGTGAACCGAGCCGGCGATCGGCTTGCTCGACATGCGTCCGCCAGGCCAGTTCGACGTTGGCCGCCTCGCAGCGGCTGGTCGCCTCGGCGCGCCAATCGGCCAGCGCTTCCGCCATCGGCACCGGCTCGGCATCCAGCGCGGCCAACGCGGCGCGCAGATCATTCATCGCGGCGCGCGCCAGTTCCGCCATGGCTGGCGTGTGGGCATGGTGGATCAACATCAGCAGCCGGGCGCCGACATCGTCGTGCATGTCGCGGGCGATGCGCCGGCGCTCTTCCAGCGCGCCGCGCTGTTGCGCCTCGCGGCCGGTCTCGGCCTGATGCATCAATTGGATCAGGGCGTCCATGAACGAGGCGTCCTCGGAGGAAAACAGGCGCCCGCCGTTATCGGGGTGACGCAGATAACGTGCGCCGACACCGACGCAAGCCGGTACCGAGAGCGCCAGTCCCTCTTCCTCGATGCGCGTCGCGAGAGGCTCGGCGGGCATGATGGCAAGTTCCAGCGGCGCATATAGCCGCCGCAACAAGCTGTCCCATAAGGGCTCTCGCTCGGCGGGCGAAGCTTGCAGCGCGATGCCCACCACATCCGGCAGCAGTTCATGCAGTTGCAGGCGTGGCCGATGGGTAAAGCGATGCCATAGCCAATGTCGCAGCGGCAGATACAACAAACCGACGATCCACACCGAAGCCAGCAGCGCCTGCGTGGTGGTCCATTGCAGCGTCAGGAAAAACAAGGCATCCAGCCCGACGATCGCCAACGCGCCACCCAGCCAGATCAGCAGTCGATACGCCCAGACATCCAGTTCGAACAGGCGGTAGCGACCCAGACCCAGGCCGATGCCAATGTAGATGAACAGAAAGAACCCGAACGCGTAGCCCTGCGGCAACGGCGGCAGCCAGCCCAGGCTGACGGTCGCGACGCTGCTCAGGATGAACAGTCCGCTGCCCAGCAACAACGACAGCATGAACCAGCGCAAGGCGGCGCGATTCGCCGGTTCGCCCTTGCTGCGCCGCCATTGCGCGATGCCCAGCAGCAAGGCCAGCAACATCGCGCTCATCACCGCGTAACGATGCCCCCAGTCCAGATCCGGCGCCAGCCGCAAGGCTTCGATCAGCCACCACAGCGTGTAGAACCCGAACAGCGCGGCCAGGTAGCGCGGGCGCAGCATCGGTTTCGGGTAGCACAGAAAAGTGCCGACCAGCGCCGCGCCGAACATCAGCGCGCCGAAGTGGTTGAGCGCGCTCAAGCCCTGGAACAGACTTCCGTCGATGGCAATCTCGCGTGTGCTGTAGACCGCCGCCGGCAGGGCGAATACCGGAAAGCTCAGACCGGTAATGGCGAACATCCGCGCCCCCCAGTCGCCTGGCCGCAAAGCCCAGACCCAGCCGGCGATCAGACAGCCGCTGGCCGCGACCGCCAGTTGGAACCAGAATGCGCCCGGCAGCGCCGACCATGGCCGCGCCAGCGGCTCGACCGGAGTGGCGACGCGCGTCGTATCGGCGGATTGCCATTCCATAAGCACCTGTCGCGCATTCAGCGTCGCGGCAAGCGCGGTCTGGCGGACGAAAAAAGCGTCCATTTCGACATAGTTCGCGACGACATCCGGTTCCTCCAGCAAATCGCCGGCATTGACCGGCAGCGTATCGCCGCCGCCGGCGGCGCGCAGGCCGAGCAGGCGCGCGCCGGCGGGAATGTCGGC
>JAGUXX010000142.1 GCA_020061585.1 Betaproteobacteria bacterium
GCTTGCGGTGGCGCCAATTCCGGCAGCGGGGACGGTTTCAGGTCGCGCTTGATGAAACGCTCGATGCCCGCCAGCAGACGCTCCTCGTCCGGAGCCACCAGCGACACCGCCAGGCCGGATGCGCCGGCGCGGCCGGTGCGGCCAATGCGGTGCACATAGTCTTCCGGGGCATAGGGCAGTTCGTAATTCACCACGCACGGCAGCTCGACGATATCCAGGCCGCGGGCGGCGATGTCGGTGGCGACCAGATACTGCACCTTGCCCTGCTTGAAGCCCTCTAGCGCCGCAAAACGCTCCACCTGCGCCTTGTCGCCATGAATGATGGCGGCCTGGATGCCGCGTTTTTGCAGACGATGGCCGACCTTGTCGGCGCATACCTTGGTGCGGGTAAATACCAGCACCTGGGGAATGGCGTCGGATTTCACCACCCGAACCAGGGCATCCAGCTTGTCTTCTTCCTTGACCTTGTGCACCCGTTGTTCGACGTTGTCGGCCGAGGTGTTGCGCCGCGCGACTTCGACCTTGAGCGGGTTTTGCAGGAAACTGCGCGCCAGACCGACGATGTTGTCGTCGAAGGTGGCGGAGAACAACAAGGTCTGCCGCTGTTTGGGCAGGAAGTCGAGGATGCGCTTCAGATCCGGCAGAAAGCCCATGTCGAGCATGCGATCGGCTTCGTCGAGCACCAGGAACTGCACCTGCGACAGAATCACGCCGCGACTGCTGGCGTGATCCAGCAGGCGTCCGGGCGTGGCGACCAGAATCTCGACACCACCGCGCAAATCGGCAAGCTGGGCTTTCATGTCGACACCGCCGAACACCACGGTACTGCGCAACGGCAAGTGCTTGTTGTAATCCAGCACACTGTCATGCACCTGGATCGCCAGTTCGCGGGTCGGCGCCAGCACCAAGGCGCGCACCGGATGTTTCGCGGGCGAAGTGCTGGTATTCGCGTGGGCCGCCATTTTCTGCAGCAGGGGCAACACGAACGCCGCCGTCTTGCCGGTTCCGGTCTGCGCCTGAGCCATCAGATCGCGCCCCGCCAGCACCAGCGGGATAGCCTGTTGCTGGATCGGCGTCGGCGTCAGGTAGCCCATCTCCTTGACCGCCGCGAGGATCGGCGCGGCCAACCCCAGTTCGTCGAAGTTGGTGGCCACCTCCAGCGCCGGCGTGGTTTCCGGGTTGATTTCTTTTATTACGTCCATCAGATTTCCCGCCAATCGAGTCCAGTTTCCTGATCGGCGACGCCGATCCAGTCAAGTGCGCACCCCAGCGCGTCAGCCAGCGCGGCGCGGGCGAGCTCAGGTGCGTTATTGTGAGCGGACAGATGCGCGGCAACCACATGTTTGAGGCGGTCGCCGGCGATCTTCCGTAACAGTGTGGCGGCCGCTGTGTTATCGAGATGGCCATATCGGCCGAGAATGCGACGCTTCAGCGCGGCCGGGTAGCCGCTGGCTTCAAGTAATGCAACGTCATGGTTGCATTCCAGAGCCAGCGCGTCGCACCCCGCCAAGGCCTGTTCAATACAGGGTGTGACATGGCCGGCATCGGTCAGCAAACCGAAACGCCCGACACCATCGGAAAACACGAACTGGGTCGGCTCGCGCGCATCGTGCGGCACCGGGTAAGGCCATATTTCCAGGTCGCCGACGCTGAATCCAGTCTGCCCGGACAGGATACGCGTCGAGGTTGGCGCAATGCCCAGCGCATCCAGCATGGCGTGGCTGCCATGCGTCAACCACACCGGACAGCGCGCCTGGTTCGCCAATTGCGCCGCGCCGCGACCATGATCACCATGTTCATGGGTAACCAAAATGGCGTTCAGGTCGCTCACCTGCAATCCCAGTCGCGCCAGTCGCTTGACCGCCTCGCGAGCGCTGAAGCCGCAATCGACCATGACCCGGGTGTCACCCGCCTCGACCAGCCAGGCATTGCCCTTGCTGCCGCTGCCGAGACACCCAAATCGCATCACCGATTATTTCAGTTGCTCGAACAACAGACTGGCGATGCGCTTGCCGGTCTCGTTGTTCGCCGGCACGCCATCGTCCTGGTAGACGGCCAACGCGGTTTCAGACTCGGTACCCTTCAAGCGCACCTGATAGCGCATCGCCTTGGCCGCCTTGTCGTCGGAACGCCAGAACGCCAGCTTGGACAGAAAACCCTTCTCCGGCCGGGTGTTGGCCTCGGGATCGGCGTAGCTGACGAAGTAGATGCCGCCGGCGCGATCCCTATCCTCGACGACGAAGCCGATCCGATCCAGCGCCAGACCGACCCGTCGCCAGGCGCGATCGAAGGATTCCGGCAAACTCAGGGACGGCGCATCATCGGCGGCGCGGATCTGGACCGCCCGCGGCGGCGCATCCTTGTCCGCCAGCAAGGTCTGGGCGCGCGCGTCATCAACACCGAACCGCGCCATCAGACGGCGCAACATTTCCGCTTCCAGTTCGGGGTCCGCCGGACGCGGCTGCCAGATGGTCCGACCGCGACCCTGATCGCCGCCACTCTGGGTGCCCTCGAACACTTCAACCATGCCGCGATGGCTGACATAGACCTCGGTGCGGCCATCGGCGGCGGATTCCAGGCGGGTGCGGAACTTGTCGCGCTCGGCGGTGGAATACAGGCTGTCCAGCGCCCTGCCGAAGAATCCGCGTATGCCGTCCTGCGGTAATTTGGCGCGGTTTTCCGCCCAATCGGTTTCCATCACGCCGACATCGGGCGATTCAAGGGTGATGATGAAACCCGATTCCTGCCAGAACTCCTTGACCACCGGCCAGACTTCTTCAGCCGGCGCTTGCACGACCATCCAGCGCTGACCACCGGCGCGTTCGATGCTGACCTTGTCGACCTTGGGCAACAGCGCTTGAGTGCCGGGCGCTTGCGGCTTGTCGCCACGCTCGCGGTCGTAGGCGGAAAAAGTGGCCGCCCCGCGCGGAGCGATGTCCGGCACGCCGAAACGGTTGTCTCCCGCCGGCATGATCAGATCCGGTGGCGCTTCCAAAGGCGGCAGCTTGCCGGCCGATTTGTAATCGATCTTCTTGCCTTCGAAGATCGAACAACCGCTGGCGGACAATGCCAGGGCAAGCACAGCGACGAGGTGGCGCGAGGCGTGAATTTTCATAAAGAACCAGCTTCCTTCAGGGCGACACGCAAGGTGTCGTGGTGGGTATCGGACAATGGAACCAAAGGCAGGCGGATACCCGCTTCGATGTGCCCCATTTCGGCCAGCGCCCATTTGACCGGGATCGGATTGGCTTCGACAAACAGTTTCTGATGCAGACCAAGCAACTGATAGTTGATCGCGCGGGCGCGGACCAGGTCGCCGCCGAGGGCCGCGATGCACATTTCATGCATCAACTTCGGCGCGACATTGCTGGTCACCGAAATAACCCCCGCCGCGCCCAGCAGCATCAGCACCATGCCGCTGGCATCGTCGCCGCTGTACACCGCGAAGGAAGCCGGCGCGGCCTTCAATAGGGCGGAACCGCGCTCGATATTGCCGGTGGCGTCCTTGATGCCGATCACCCCCGGCACTTGGGCGAGGCGCAAGGCGGTGTCGTTGCCGATGTCGGCCACCGTGCGGCCGGGCACGTTGTAGAGTATCAACGGCAAGTCCACCGCTTCGGCGATCTTCTTGTAGTGCTGGTAGAGACCTTCCTGGGTCGGTTTGTTGTAATACGGCGCCACCGACAGTCCGGCGGCGGCGCCCGCGGCTTTGGCGCAACGCGTCAGCTCGATGGCTTCGGCGGTGGAATTCGCGCCGGTGCCGGCAATCACCGGGATGCGCCCGGCGACCTGCTCGACCGCCGCGCGGATCAGCAGACAATGCTCTTCGGTGTCGACGGTGGGCGATTCGCCGGTGGTGCCGACGATCACCAGGCCGTCGGTGCCTTGATCGATATGCCATTCGATCAGCGCCCGGAAACGCGGCATATCCAAAGCCCCATCGGCCAGCATGGGGGTAACGAGAGCGACTAGGCTGCCAGTAAACATGGCGATCGGGTTTCGTGAAAAAAAGGGATTTTAGCTGAAACCGGCCATCGCGGACCGGACGCGCGCGCGAGTCATTACTGCCCGGCCAGTCCGCGCATCGCTCCACTCCCGATTTTGACCGCTTCCAGCCAGAATTGCTCGAGTCGGGCCGGCAGATAGATCACCGCCATATACAGCACCAGGAAGCCGGCGCTCAGTGTCAGCGGAAAACCGATCGCAAAGATGTTCAGTTGCGGTGAAGCGCGCGACATCATGCCGATGGTCAGATTGGTCGCCAACAACGCCGCCGTGACCGGCAGCGAAATATGCAGCCCGACCGCGAACAGCACGCCGCCCCAATGCGCCAGCATCGCGAAACCGTCGGCCGACAGCGTGGCTCCGATCGGGATATCCTGAAAGCTCTGAACCAGGGCGGCGATCACCAGATGATGACCGTTGAAGGCGAACAAGATCAACGCCGTGGTCAGCACCAGAAACTGGGCGACGACCTGGGTTTGCGCGCCGTTCACCGGGTCGAACAGCGTCGCGAACGAAAGGCCCATCTGCAAGCCCATCAACTGGCCGGCGAACTCCACGGCGGTGAACACGATACGCAACGCGAAGCCGAGCGCGACACCGATGGCGATCTGCTGCAACAGGATCAGCAGGCCATCACCGGATGCCAAGCGCAGCGGCGTATCGCTCGGCAGCATCGGGGTGACCACGATCGCCAGCACCATCGCCAGCGCTATACGCACTCGGGTCGGCACCGACTTGCCGCCCAGCAGGGGGTCGAACGACAGCCAGGCCAGGATGCGCGCGAAGGGATAGAAAAACAGCGCCAGCATGCTCTCCAGATCGGCGGACGACAGCGTCAGCATCGCCTAGCCGATCAGCGTCGGGATGCTGCCGATCAGGCGCGTGATGTAGTCGACCAGCAATTGCAGCGCCCAGGGACCGGTAATCACCAGCACGATGAACATCACCAGTATCTTGGGAATGAACGACAAGGTCATTTCATTGATCTGGGTCGCCGCCTGAAACACCGACACCAGCAGGCCGGTCAGCAGCGATGCCAGCAACATCGGCCCGGCCGCCAGCATGGCGACTTCCAGCGCCTGGCGAATGATGGCGACGACGGTATCGGGGGTCATTTTCGCCGCGTCATATCTGGAACGTCCGCACCAGCGAGGCGATCAACAGATTCCAGCCATCCGCCAGCACGAACAGCATGATCTTGAACGGCAGCGAGACCAGCACCGGCGACAGCATCATCATGCCCATCGACATCAGCACGCTGGCCACCACCATATCAATGATCAGAAATGGAATGAACACGATGAAGCCGATCTGAAACGCGGTTTTCAGTTCGCTGATGATGAACGCCGGCACCAGCACTTTCAGCGGCGTATCCTCCGGCGCTTCGAGCGACTCGATCTTCGCCAGCCCGACGAACAAGGCGAGATCCTGCTGCCGGGTCTGCTTCAGCATGAACGCCTTCAAGGGTTGCGCGCCGAGGTCGGCGGCCTGGATCAGGCTGATCTGGTTATCGGAATAGGGCTTCCAGGCGGTTTCATGAATCTTGTCGAATACCGGCGCCATGACGAAAAAGGTCAGGAACAACGACAGGCCGACGACAACCTGATTTGACGGCGCGTTCATGGTGCCCATCGCCTGGCGCAACAACGACAGCACGATCACGATGCGGGTGAAGGCGGTCATCATCAGCAACGCCGCCGGCAGAAAGGTCAGCGCCGTGAGCAGCAACAGCGCTTCGATGCTGAACGTGTAATCGGTGGCGCCCCCGGCCCCCGGGGTACTGGAGAAAGCCGGTATGCCCGGCGCCGCCAGCGCCGCCAGCGGCGCCATCAGCAGCAGCATGAGAAGTACCCGCACGCTCGGCCGCATCACGACATCAAGCCTGGCGTTTCGACAAAAGCTCCTTGAGCTTGCCGGCGAAATCCGGCCCGCGCGGCGGTGCGACGGCTGGCGTATAGCCCTCGGGTCGCGGCAGGCTGTGCAGGGCATTGACCTGACCGCCGCCGACCCCCAGCAACAGCCAGGTTTCCCCCACTTCGACCACGACCAGACGCTCACGCGGCCCCAGCATGACGCCGCCGACCACTTTCACCGCGCCCTGGGCGGCGTTCTGTCCGGGCGAAAATCGACGCAGAAACCAGAAAAAGGCCGCCAGCACCGCCAACACCATGCCCAACCCGAGCAAGCCCTGCAACAGCGCGCCGGAGGTGGTGGGGATCGGCGGCTCGGCGGCGGCCAGCACGGATCCCTGCGCAAATATCGCAAAAAGGGGCAGCAGCCCTTTGCCGGACAACACGGAAATGCTCATGGCGCGCGGTTCATCGCGTGAGGGGTCAACGATTCAAGCGGCGCAGACGCTCCGCCGGGCTGATGATGTCGGTCAGGCGTATACCGAACTTGTCGTTGACCACGACGACTTCGCCTTGCGCGATCAAACAGCCATTCACCAGCACATCCATAGGCTGTCCGGCCAGGCCATCGAGTTCGACCACCGATCCCTGCGCCAACTGCAATAGATTGCGTATCGCGATCTTGGTGCGCCCCAACTCGACATTGAGCTGCACCGGGATATCGAGTATCAGGTCCAGGTTGTTGGCCGCCGGCGGCACCTGGTCGGCGGTGAGGTTCTGAAAGATCTGCGCGGCCGGCGCGGCCTGGCTTGCCGCATCGGCGGCGGCTTTGTCCGCCGCTTCCTGCTCGGCCAGCGCGGCGCCCCAATCGTCGTCGCCACCTTCCGCCGACGCGGAGGTTTCCTGCTCGGCGAGGGCGGCGGCCCAATCGTCGGCGGAAATATCCTCTTCCTTGGCTGGCGCGTCTTCGCTCATCGCTTGTTTCCCGCGCAGGTAACGCGCTCCTGGCCTTGCAATATCCGCTCCACCTTGAGCGCCAGTTGACCATTTTTCTGACCATAGTGGCACTGGAACAGCGGCACGCCATCCACTTGCGCGATCACGGCTTCCGGCACTTCCAGGGAAATCACATCACCCACCTTGAGATCGACAATCTGGCGCAAGGTGACCGGCGCCTGTCCCAGGTTGGCCACCAATTCCACTTCCGCATCCTGTACCTGCAATGACATCTGGGTTACCCACCGCTCGTCCGCTTCGGCGCGATCGGCCTGCATGGTGCTGGTCAATTGATCGCGTATGGGCTCGATCATACTGTAGGGCATGCAAACGTGAAAATCGCCGCCGCCGGCGCCCAGTTCGATGTTGAAGGTACTGACCACCACCACCTCGGTCGGCGTGGCGATATTGGCGAATTGGGTATTCATTTCGGAACGGATGAATTCGAACTGGACCGGGTAAATGCTTTCCCAGGCCTTGCTCATTTCATCGAACACCACCTCCAGGATCTTCTTGATGATGCGCTGCTCGGTCGGCGTGAAATCACGACCTTCCACGCGCATATGCTGACGTCCATCGCCGCCGAACAGATTGTCCACCACCAGAAACACCAGATTCGGATCCAGCACGAACAGGGCGGTACCGCGCAATGGATTGATATGCACCATGTTCAGATTGGTCGGCACCACCAGATTGCGCACGAACTCGCTGTACTTGATCACCGTCACCGGCGCGACCGAGATTTCCGCGGTGCGCCGCATCAGATTGAACAGGCCGATACGGAAATTGCGGGCGAAGCGCTCATTGATGATTTCCAGCGTGGGCATGCGCCCGCGCACGATGCGTTCCTGACGACCAATGTCGTAGGCGCGCACGTTCCCGGCGCCCTCATCCGCAACGGCTTCCTCGGACTCGCCGGTGACGCCGCGCAGGAGTGCGTCAACTTCCTCCTGGGAAAGAATGTCGTCCGCCACGTGACTCCTGTCGGTTACTGGATGATGAAGGCCCCGAACAGCACTTTTCTTACGCCCTTGAGTTTGTCCTTGAAGCCCAGCAGCGCATTGATCTGGGTCTGGATTTCAAGCGCCAACTTGTCCTTGCCCTCCTGCTGCGCAAGCTCCTCGGCGGTCTTGCTGGAGAGCAACCGTATCATGGCATCGCGCACTTCCGGCAACCGGGCATTCATTTTCGCACCGACTTTGGCATCCGCGACCAGCAACTGGATCTCGGTTTGCAGATAGCTCTCCTGATCGGCGAGATTGACCGTGAAAGCTTCCAGCTTCACATAGACCGGCGCCTCATCCTTGCCGTCATCCGCATCGTCCGCCGCGGCGGATTCTTCGCCATCCTGATCGGCGTGCTCCTCCGCCGCGGGCTTGGTCAGCAGCAGGAACGCGCCGATGCCGCCGCCTATCACCAGCACCCCGACCAACGCCAGGATGATGAGCATCTTGCCCTTCGGCTTGGGTGCGACGCTCTCCGCCGCGACTTCCTCTTTTGCCATGTTTGCCCTCGAATGAAGTATCTTGCAGAAATATCAAACAAAAACAGAATGTTCCTTCAAGAAGCTTATGTTCTTTATTACAACATGACAAGCTCGCAAATAGACTCGCCTCGCCAACGACGAGATTATTGGGCAAAACAGGAAAAACCAGGATCAAATATAGAGGTCGACCAGGCCCGAACCATCCGGCCTGATGTGGTTCATACCGGCCATTGCGACCTGATTCGACGAAATGTCGCCATCCACTGAGCGATCACGCGCCCGCGCATCGGCGCTTTGCCGCCCATCGAAAGCCTGGTCCCGAACTTCTGCCTCGCCCAAGTTGATGCCTGCTTGCGCCATCAATTCGCGCAGCCTCGGCAATGCGGCATCAATCGCCTCGCGCACGATCGGGTTGTTGGAGAAGAATTGTGCGCTGGCTTCGCCGCCAGCCATGGAAAGACGCACTTCCAAAGATCCCAGATGCGGCGGGTTCAACGACAGATCGGCGAATTGCCCCTGGCGTCCAACCAGCCAAACCACTTTTTCGCTCAATTCGGTGGCGAATGCCGGACTGCGCAGCGGCGCTTCGATAGTGGCGTTGATTTTGGTTTCGGCCTGCCGTAGTACCTGCTCGAACGAATGCGTCAAGGCGATCGGCGCACTGCCGTTGAGCGGCGCGGCGACTCCGGCGTCGCCGCGCGCGCCGGCCTGCGGCGACAGGATCGTGGCCAGCAACGCCTCACTCTTGGCATCGACTACCGGCGCGCCTCCCGGCCCTGCTGGCGCCTGTTGCGCCAAGCCGGGGGGCGGCAAGGATTGCCCGGAGACGGCAGCCATTGCCGCCCCGCCCGCCTTGATCAAGCCTCCCGACTTGGCGGAAACAGCGGATTTTTCCGGCATATCCGCACTGGTCTTGTGCGACATCGAGGCGAAGCTGACGGTTTGGCCGGCGGGAATATCCGGCCTCAAGCCCGTCACCAGCAGGCTATCGGCGGCCGCCTGCGCAACCGGCGGATCTTCCGTATCCTGGCTGGCAGTCGTGGTGACGGGCAGCGGCATGTCGGATAGCGGCTCGGCGGATAACGCGTCGACTGAATCAGAAATCTGGCGCAACGCGCCTTCTGGCGCCTGGATGTCAGTCGCCCGGGCGAGCATATCCGCCGCGCCTCGGAGCGTCTCTTCCGGCATGCCGGTCGCCAAAGACAACTCCAGCACCGTTGAATCAGCGGATTCGACGTGTTTGCTCAGTTGCGATTTGAGCACGCCGAAAAAAGTGGCCGAGGCGCCAGTCGCGTCGCCAGCATCATTCGCGGCCGGCTTGTGCGCATTGGCGACCTGCAGGAATTTTGCCGATAACGCCGCCTGAATTTCCGCCATAACATTTCTCCATTCCGTATACACGAAAGAAAAGCAATTGGCGTGCCGGATAAAACCCAGCTATTCAGTGCGGTTCCTCTTGCCGCGCGGCATGCTTGTGCAACGCGGCTTCATCGGTCAAACGCTGCTCGCGTTTTTCCTGTTTAAGCCGCTCCTGGCTGTCGTGTCGCTGTGCCAACACCTCGTAGGCCTTCACCTTCTGGCGCAATTCCATCCAGGCCTGGCGCGCCGCTTGCCAATGCGCATGCGCTTTTACAACCTCGCCATCCTGATGCGCGATGGCGCTGTCGAGCTTCACCATGAAGGCATAAAAATCACGCAGCAGCACAATATCCATGCCGCCACTTCCCGCCAGTCGCGATTGATACTCCAACTTGTAGCCGCGCAACGCCAGCAATTGCTGATTCGCCTGCTCCTCCTTGCGTTTCGTCATGCGCAGCAAACGTTCCGCCGCCTCCATGCGATGCCGCGAGTGTTCAAGCAGAACCTGCAACGGGAACACGCCCACCGATTCGGCCTTCGGTCAGGTCACTTCTTCGGTATCTTCCAGGCGCCGCGCCTCATCGATCAGCATGACCGGTATCCCGTCGCGTATCGGAAAGGCCAGCCGATCGGCCTTGCAGATCAGTTCGCGCGCTTCCTTGCGATAGGTCAACGGCCCTTTGCACAGCGGGCAGACCAGGATTTCAAGCAGTTTGGGATCCATGTGTTTTTCTCTTTCCTGGCTTCAGTAGTTCGATGATCAAGCTTTGTAGTCCGCCATCGACCTCCGCGTCAACCGCCAGAAACCACAGATCGCGGCGTTTCAGACGGTTGCCGATGGCGGCGCATTTAACCGCATCCTTCTCGGTCATCAACACTGTCCCGTGTGGCAGATCGGAATCGCGATAGACATGGTGATCGGGAAAGGCATGCGATTCGGCGGCCAGCCCCAGCTCCATCAATTGCCGGAAAAAACGCTCGGGGTGGCCGATGCCGGCGATCGCCTGCAAGGGCTCGGCGCCGCCTTCCGCCAGGAAATGCTCAGCCGTCACGCAGCGCTCCGGCTCGGCGAGATTGACGAAACGCGCGCCGACGATATGCATGGCAAAGCTCGGACAAGGCACAAGAAACGCTGGCGTCGCATCGCCGTTGACCACCAGCGCATCGACCCGCGCCAGACGCGACACGGGTTCACGCAGCGGACCGGCGGGCAGTGGCCAGCCGTTGCCGAAGCCGCGCGCGGCATCGACCACCACCAGTTCCACATCGCGCGCCAGCGCCAGATGCTGCAGCCCATCGTCGGCGATCAACACATCCACTTCCGGATGAAACGCCAGCAATTGCCGCGCGGCGGCAGCCCGTTTGCGCCCGATCCACACCGGACACAGCGCTCGGCGCGCCAGCAGGATCGGTTCATCGCCGACCAACGCCGGATCGCTGTCCGGCATCACCGGCATCGGGGATTTCGCGCTGCCGCCATAGCCGCGACTGACGATGCCGGGTCGCAGGCCGGCCTGGCGCAGCCAGTCGACCAGCGTGATGGTCAACGGCGTCTTGCCGGAGCCGCCGACATTGATATTGCCGACCACGATGACCGGAACCGGCAAGCGTTCGACGCGCAACACACCGTATCGATACAGCGCGCCGCGCAATACAACCAAGGCGCGAAACACCAGCGCCAGCGGCATCGCCAGCAGCACATGCACGCCGACCAACCACGCCGGACAGCGGCGATACCAGCAGCGCTGCAGCGCGTTGATCACTTATTAGGGGCCACTGTCCAGGTTCTGGGTGACGAAACTCACTCGCGGATAGCCGGCGCGCCGCGCCGCATCCATCACCCGTATCACCGCTTGATGCTCGGCCTGGGCATCCGCCGAGATGACCACCACCGGATCGGTTTCGCTGCCCGCCGCCACGCGCAACGCCTCGACCAGGGCATCGACGGAAATGGCGCCGGCCGGCCTGTCATCGATGGCGTACCCGCCGTTGCGGTCGATGCCGACATTGATCTGCAACGGTGTTTCCTTGGCGGTGTCACCCTGGGCCTCGGGCAGATTGATCTGCAACTCGGAAAACCGCGCGTAAGTCGTGGTGACCATCAGGAAGATCAACACCACCAACAAGACGTCGATCAACGGAATCAGGTTGATTTCCGGTTCATCGCGCCGGCTGCGACGAAAATACATGCCGATTACTTCCGTTCGCTGTGCACGATGTCCACCAGGCGCACCGCCTGCTGCTCCATTTCCACCAGATAGGCATCCACCCGTCCGCGATAGAAACGATAGAAAATCATGCTCGGTATCGCCACGATCAAACCGAACGCGGTGTTGTACAGGGCAACCGAAATCCCGTGCGCGAGCGCCGCCGGGTTGCCGCCGGTCGGCGACTGCGATCCGAAGATTTCGACCATGCCAACCACCGTGCCCAGCAGCCCCATCAGCGGCGCCACCGAAGCGATGGTGCCAAGCGCCATCAGATAGCGTTCCAGATCATGCGCCACGGCGCGCCCCGCCTCTTCCAGAGACTCCTTCATCAGCTCCCGACTGGTCCCGATGTTACGGATCCCGGCCACCAATATGCGGCCCAAGGGAGAGCCCTCGGAGAGCGCGCGCAACAGGTCCGGATTCGGCCCGTGCTGACGCAGATTGACGATCACCTGGTCGAGCAGATTGGCGGGAATCACCAGCGGACGACGCAAGGTATAGGAACGCTCGAAAATGATTGCCAGCGCCATCACCGACGCGATGATGAGCGGCCAGATCGGCCAGCCGGCCGCTTCTATGAGAGCTAACACTGCACAAAATCCTCTGGGAATAATTATATGAATCGACAGGCACCAAATAAGCCGCGCTAATGTAGCTTGCGAGGCGGGTCCGGGCAAGGCCGGCCAAGCCCGGTCGGTGTGTATAATCCCGCGACTCGGTGGGACGCCCCCATGAACACAACCCCTTTACGGCAGCCATGACCATGGAAACCGCAGTTGAACGCCTCTTGACCTTTACGATATTGCACGAATGCTGACGACAAGCGCTTCGATCATGCTCACCAAGCAGGTGAGTCCGCTACGTGTTCTACCACGGCATTTCGGATGATTCGCCGGCTGATCAACAAAGTCTTCGGCAAAACCGCGCGGCCGAAGACCGTCGCCGGTCCGCGCATTCTGGCGCTGGAAGCGCATGGCATCCGTCGTGAACAGATACATCCCTGCGCGCTGAAAACCACGCGCGCGCTGAAGGCGGCCGGTTACAGCGCATTCGTGGTCGGTGGCGCGGTGCGCGACCTGCTGCTGGGGCACGAACCGAAGGATTTCGATGTCGCCACCAATGCGCTGCCGGAGGAGGTCCGCCAGGTCTTTCGCCGCTCGCGGCTGATCGGCCGTCGCTTCCAGATCGTGCATGTGTATTGCGGCGGCGACACCATCGAAGTCACCACGTTCCGCGCCGCCACGGCGGACAAGGGCGCCGACAAGGATTTCGAAGCCGACGAGGACGACGATTCACGGGTCACCGCCGATGACGGCATGCTGCTGCGCGACAACGTGTTCGGCAATCAGGCGGAAGATGCTGAACGCCGTGATTTCACGGTCAATGCGCTGTATTACGACCCGGATACCGAGGAAGTCTGGGAATGGCACGGCGGCGTCGAGGATGCCCGCAACAAGGTGCTGCGGATCATCGGCGATCCGGCCCAGCGCTTCCGCGAGGACCCGGTGCGCATGCTGCGCGCCGCGCGTTTCGCCGCCAAACTCGATTTTCATATCGACCCCGCCACCCGCGCGCCGATCGCCGAACTGGCGACCATGCTGGAACGCATTCCGTCGTCCCGACTGTTCGACGAAATGATGAAGCTGCTGCTTTCCGGCCACGCCGAACGCGGCGTCCGGCAGCTTCGCGCGGAGGGCCTGCACCACGGCATTCTGCCGATGCTGGACGCCATACTCGACGATCCGGAACGGCAGAAATTCCTGCACGCGGCGCTGCATGACACGGACCAGCGCGTACGCCAGGGGCATTCCGCGTCGCCCGCCTTCATGCTGGCCTGCCTGTTGTGGTTCGATATGCGCGCCGAATCGCAACGTAATCAGCCAGCCGGACGCAGCGATCAATCCGCGCTGTTCGAGGCGATGGACGCGGTACTCGAACGGCAGCGCCGGGTACTCGCTTTTCCGCGCCGCTTCGACGGCACGATCAAGGAAATCTGGACGCTGCAAACCCGTCTCGAACAGCGCAGCGGCGCCCGTCCGTTCCGGCTGCTGGCGCATCCGCGGTTTCGCGCCGGCTACGATTTCCTGACCATACGCGCCCTGGGCGGCGATGCCGCTCAGGAGTTGGCCGACTGGTGGAAACGCTTCCCGGATGCCAGCGACAGCGAGCGAGAAGCCATGCTGCTCAAGCCGCAACCCGGTTCCGCCAAGCCGAAACGTCGTCGCCGCCGTAAAACAACGGTTGAGGGTGAGGGCGCGATCGAGGTCAAACTTGGCTGAAATCGTTGTCTCGGATTGTGTTGCCACCGAGGTCGTTGCTTCCGAGGTCGTTGCCTATATCGCGCTTGGTTCGAATCTGAGCGATCCGCTGGCGCATATCGGGCAAGCCTGGACGGACCTCGCCAAGCTGCCGCACTCGCGTCTCGCCGACTGCTCTTCGCTGTATCGCTCGAAGCCGGTCGGCTTTACCGAACAGCCCGACTTCATCAATGCGGCGGCGGCCATCGTCACCCGCCTGTCGCCACGCGCCCTGCTCAGCGCGCTGTTGCGCATCGAGGCGCGGCATGGCCGCAACCGCACCTTCAAGAACGCGCCGCGCAGCCTGGATCTTGACCTGCTGCTCTACGATGATCTGGTCCTGCATGAACCCGGCCTGACCCTGCCTCACCCGCGCATGACCGAACGCGCCTTCGTGCTGGCGCCACTGCTGGAAATCGCCGCCGATCTGACCATTCCCGGCCATGGCCGGGTTGCCGACTGTCTGGCCCGCCTCGACCCGCGCGGCATCCAGCGCCTGCCGCCGCAACCGATGCGGGCCGCCGGCCGAACCTAGTCCTCTTCCCATCCAGCATGTCGAATCGTTTCCGTCACATTGTTGTCGAAGGCCCGATCGGCGCCGGCAAGACCAGCCTGGCGCGCAAACTGGCCGCGCGTCTCGACGCCGAACTGATCCTGGAAAACGCCGATGAGAATCCATTTCTGCCGCGTTTCTACGAGGATCGCCGGCGCTACGCGCTGGCGGTGCAACTGTTCTTTCTCGTCGCCCGCGTCGATCAGGCCCGCCGCCTGGGCCAGGGCGAACTGTTCAGCCCGGCGCGGGTCGCTGATTTCATGCTGGAAAAGGATCTGCTGTTTGCCAAATTGCTGCTCGACGACGCCGAATTCCGCCTCTATCACCAACTCTACGAAGGTCTCAAGCCGCAAGCCGCCGCGCCGGACCTGGTGATCTATCTGCAGGCCAAGCCGGCCGCGCTGCTGGAGCGCGTCAGGCGTCGCGGGCGCGGCTACGAGCGGCAGATCAACGAGGCCTACCTCAACGAACTGTCCAAGGCCTACAGCGAGTTCTTCTATCATTACGATGCCTCGCCGCTGTTGATCGTGAACAGCGAGAATCTGAACTTCGCCGACAAGGACGAGGATTTCGAATTACTGTTGCAGCGCATGCAGGACATGCGCAACGCGCGTGAATTTTTCAATCTGGGCGCCTGATTTCGACCCAACCAGGCCGGAGGTCTCACCATGTATCTGCCACAACTGCTGACGCGCGCCGAAAAAGGCGAAAAGCTCTGTGCGCTGACCTGTTACGACGCCAGCTTCGCCCGTTTGCTCAGCGCCAACGGCATTGACGTGCTGCTGGTCGGCGACTCGTTGGGCATGACCGTGCAAGGTCACGCCTCGACCTTGCCGGTGACGCTGGAACAGATGATCTATCACACCGACGCGGTGGCGCGCGGTGCCGCCGACCTGGCTTTTGTCGTCGCCGACCTGCCGTTCGGCAGCTATCAGAAGAACCCGGAGCAGGCGTTCGATGCCGCCGCCCGGCTGATGGCGGCCGGCGCCAACATGGTCAAGCTGGAAGGCGGCGCGATCATGGTCGAAACCGTCGGCTTCCTGACCCGCCGCGGCATTCCGGTCTGCGCCCACCTCGGGCTGCTGCCGCAATCGGTGAATGTCACCGGCTACCGCGCTCAGGCGCGTGACGCCAGCACCGCCAACCAGTTGCTGGAGGATGCGGTGAATCTGGAAAACGCCGGCGCGCGGATGCTGGTGCTGGAATCGATTCCATCGGTGCTGGCCGACGAAGTGACCCAGCGCCTGGGCATCCCGACCATCGGCATCGGCGCTGGCCCGATGTGCAATGGCCAGGTGCTGGTGTTGCAGGATCTGCTCGGCCTGACGCCGAAGCCGCCGCGTTTCGCCAAGGATTTCATGCGGGGCGCCGGCAGTCTGGCCGGCGCCATCGCCAACTATGTCGACGCGGTCAGGAGCGGCGGCTTCCCCGGCGCGGAACACAGTTTCTGAGGCGCCCATGCGACTCATCCACCGTGTCGCCGACCTGCGCGCCGCCCTCGCCGGCCAGCACCACACCGCCTTCGTGCCGACCATGGGCAACCTGCACAGCGGTCATATCTCGCTGATCGAACTGGCGCGGCGGACAGGCCCGCCGACTGCCGGACCGATCGTCGCCAGCATCTTCGTCAACCCGCTGCAATTCGGCGCCGGCGAAGACTTCAACCGTTACCCGCGCACGCTGGACGCCGATTGCGCGCAACTGGCCGCCGCCGGCTGCGACATCGTGTTCGCGCCGGACGCCGCCGAGATGTACCCGGAGCCGCAAACCTTCAGCGTGCAACCGCCGCTGGCCGACGAACTCTGCGGCCAGTTCCGGCCCGGGCATTTCCAGGGCGTCGCCACCGTCGTGCTGAAACTGTTCAACATGGTGCAACCGCGCTACGCCGCCTTCGGCAAGAAGGATTACCAGCAACTGTTCATCCTGAAGGCGATGGTGCGCCAGTTGAATCTGCCCATCGTCATGCTCGAAGGCGAAACCGGCCGCGCCGAAGACGGCCTGGCGTTGTCGTCACGCAATGGCTACCTAAGCGCTGAAGAACGCGCCGAAGCGCCACGTCTGTACCGCTTGCTGCGCGTGGCGGCGCAACAGGTCGCCAGCGGCGTCATCGACCTGGCCGACATCGAAGCCGGCGTCGCCGACGAGCTGACTCGACATGGCTGGCGCGTCGATTACATCGCGCCGCGCAGCCGCTCTACGCTGCTGGCGCCGACGCCCGAAGAGCGCGACCTGGTGCTGCTCGCCGCCGCCCACCTCGGTCGCACCCGGCTGATCGACAATATCGAGTGTCGGCGTCAGGCGCTCAAAGTCCCGTGATCAGCATGTCCAGCGCGGCAATGATGGCGTTCCGCTGCTGAGCAAGATCACTTGTCTTTGCGCCAAGTTGCTTGATTGCCACGCCGGCAAGTTGTGGGGTGAGCATGACATACGGCTTGTCCTCAATATCGAATACTGGCGTCAGCGTCGTCATCAGCTTGCCATTCATCACCGAGGCAGGGCAGAGCGGCACCACAACCCGTGTAGCCAGTTCGGCAATCAGATCGTTCTGTATGTCCAGCAGCAGCGGGTAGACCGCTTTTGTATCGGAGTTGGTGTTCAGATACACACTGAACTGGGTCATCAGAACGACCTCAGGCTGTCACCGAACACCCCGTGTTTCTCCACATGATCGTTGTAGGCCGCTATTGCGGCCTGATTCTCCGCCAGCCAGCGATCACGCTGCCCCTGCTTGAGAACATCAACCAACACACGCTCCAGGGTGGCTGAGAGATTGATGCCCATTTCTTTGGCCTGGCGCAGGAGGTCCGCGTTAATACTCAGGTTGGTGGCCTTTTTGGGCGCTTGCGGGTTATAGACGAGCTGCATAGGGATATCCTTCACCATGAAGATGCGCATAGTCTATACGCATTCGATTTCATTCAACTGCCGTTTCAAGCAAGGCTAAAGCAAAGTTCAAGGACGCAGATACTTCGCCTCGAACGCCTCGGTCGGCAACGGTTCCGAGAACAGATAACCCTGCGCGATGAAGCCCTCTTCTCCCGCCAGACGCGCCAGGCAGTCGAGTTGCATGGCGGTTTCCACGCCTTCCGCCACCACTTGCAGACGCAGGCTGCGCGCCAGGCTGATGATGGCCTGGGCGACCGCGGTATCCTCGGCTTCCACGCCCAGGCCATCGACGAAGGATTTGTCGATCTTCAGCACATCGACCTGGAAGCGTCTGAGGTAGGCGAGCGAGGAATAGCCGGTGCCGAAATCGTCGATGGCAATCCGGCAACCCAGCGCCTTGAGGGCGCGCAGCACTTCCTGACCGCGTGAAACATCCTCCATCACCACGCTTTCGGTGATTTCCAGTTCCAGCGCGGCGCCCGGCAGGTTGAACTCACGCAGCACCGCCGCCACCCGCTCGGCCAGTCCCTCATGCTTGAACTGGGCGGCGGAGAGGTTGACCGCCACATGGAAATCCGCGCCGAGGCGGTCACGCCATTGCGAACACTTGTTGCAGGCTGCGCGCAGCGCGAATTCGCCCAGTTCGGCAATCATGCCGCTCTTCTCCGCCACCGCGATGAAGCGACCAGGCGGCACCTGGCCGAGCTCGGCGGAATGCCAGCGCATCAAAGCCTCCGCGCCCTGCATGCGGCCGTCCTGGGTGAATTGCGGCTGATAGTGCAGGGACAGTTCCCCGGCTTCCAAGACGCGCCGCAGGCCATTTTCGATGCGCATGTTCTCGGCCAGACCGGCGGCCATGTCGCCGGTGAAGAACTGGAAGTTGTTGCGGCCACATTCCTTGGCGCGGTACATCGCCACATCGGCGTTCTTCAGCAGTTCTTCCGGCGTCAAGGCGTCGAGCGGGTAGAAGGTGATACCCAGACTGGCGCCGCCGGCGACATCGTAGCCGCTCAATTTGTACGGCGCCGACAGGGCTTCGATCAACTGCGCGGCGACGTGAACCATCTCCTCGGCGCCGCCGGCGTCCATCAGAATAATGGCGAATTCATCGCCGCCCAGACGCGCCACGGTGTCCGACTCGCGCACGTGATTGCGCAGGCGGCTGGCGACCTCGATCAGCAACTGGTCGCCGATGGCATGGCCCAGCGTATCGTTGACCGTCTTGAAGTTGTCCAGGTCGACGAATAGCAGCGCCATCACCGCATGCTCGCGGCGGGTCTGGATCATCGCCTGGCGCAAACGGTCCTGGAACAGCACCCGATTGGGCAGCCCGGTCAAAGTATCGAAGTAGGCCAGGTTGGCGAGCCGCTCGCGCGTATCGACCAGTTCGGAAATATCGGAAACGATGCCGACGAACAGTTTTTCGCCCTGATCGCCGCTGACCGCGTCGATATTCACCCATTGCACGTAGTACTCGCCGTTCTTGCGGCGATTCTTGATCTCGCCCTGCCAACTGCCCTGGCCCAGCAGATCGCGCCACATCTCGCGGTAAAACCCGTCTTCCTGTAGGCCCGATTTGAGGATGCGCGGATTCTGGCCGAGCAATTCCGCTTCGCTGAAACCGGTCATCCGGCTATAGGCCGGATTCACCCGGACGATGTCGCCCCGCCGGTCGGTGACGATGATGCCTTGCTGACTGCTCTGAAACACCGTGCCGGCCAGCGCCAGATCCTTGGCGCGTTGATGCAGGCTGTCCAGATAGCGCTTGACCACCAGCGCCAGCGCCACGATCAGCAGCAGGATGCCGAGCAGCAAGCCGGCGCGGGCTCGATCGGCGCGAGCCTGCTCGGCGATCAGCAGGGCATGATTGGCCTCCGCCAACTGGCTCAGGGCATCACGTCCCGCGCCATGGATCAGATTGTGCACATCCGCCTCCAGAAATGGACTGTGCTTGCTGATGATTTCGGCATGCCGCGACAAGTGGCCGAATTCCAGGCGCTGAGCTTGCGGCAGCAGCACGACCAAAGGGCGCAGCATCTCCAGACTGGCTTGCACCGTCTCGCCGACTTCGCGCCCCTCGCCCAAAGCTTGCAGAAACAACGCGTTGTTGAGCGACATCAAGGACTGACGCAGCACGTCACCGGTCACGTCACCCGGCAGATTGCGCATGAAACTCGCCGCATCGCTCTGAAAATAGCGCAGCGAGTTGCGCACCAGCGCATTGCGCAATTTGAAATCATTCCATTGCGTCTCCTGATGCTCGACTGCGTTTCCATATTGCTCCAGCAAGGTCCGCAATCGCGCGTTCGAACTCGCCTCTCGAACCAGTTCCGCCTGATAGTCGCGGATCTGACGCATCCACTGATTGGCTTCGTCGTAATTGGTGGTTACGCCGTGGCGCAGACGAATGACCAGTTCGCGAAACCGGCTTTCCTGCATTTGCAGGGTTTCCAGGCGCGCTCGCAGCCCCTCCTGGCTGGACAAATCGCCCAACACCGCCGGCAACAAGGCGCCGCCGAACAGGACCACCGCCAGCACTACCGGCAGCAGCCAGAATCGGCCCTGTCCAGGCTTGATCATTGCGCGGGTAAACGACCGTTCAATGAAGTCAGGAAAGCCACCAATGCGTCGCGATCCGGCACCGTGATTTCGATGCCCAATTGATAGCGCGTCATGGCTTCCACCGCTTGTTCGAGATCTTTCATCGAGCCGTCATGGAAATACGGCGCGGTGCGGGCGATGTTGCGCAGCGTCGGCACCTTGAAGCTGTAGCGGTCCTGTTCGCGGCCGGTGACATTGAAACGCCCCATGTCGCTGTGCGTCGGCGGCTTGCCGCGATCCGCGAAATAGTCGCCCATGATGCCGAGATTGGCATACATGTTGCCGCCGATGTTGACGCCTTGATGACAGGCGATGCAGCCCAGATTGCGGAACAGGTCCCAGCCCCTGCGGGCCTCGCTATCGAGCGCCTGGACATCGCCCTTGAGGTAGCGGTCGAACGGCGCGTCGGGTGTGATCAGGCTGCGTTGGAACTCGGCGAGGGCACTTTGCAGATGCGCCGGCTTGATCGGGCCAGACCAGATGGCCTTGAACTGCCGGACATACTCGGGGTCGCGCGCAATTTTCCCGATCACCTGTTGCCAGTCGGTATCCATCTCGATCGGATTGTGTACCGGGCCTTCCGCCTGTTCTTCCAGGCTGGCGGCGCGACCATCCCAGAACTGACTGAAGTTGAACGCGCTGTTCAGCACCGTCGGGCTGTTAACCGTGCCACGTTGATTCGCCACGCCGACCGCCACCGGCAAGCCATCAATACCGGCCAGCTTCAGGTCGTGGCAGGAGGCGCAAGACAACGTGTCGTCCCGCGACAGGCGTTGGTCGTGGAACAGTCGCCGCCCCAGATCGACCAGACGTGGATCGAGGTCCAACGTATAGGGGATTGGAGTGATCGGCTGCTCGGTCGCCGGCGGCGTATAAGCCGCGACCGGATGGACGTCGCCGGCTTGCGGCGCCAGATAAAACCATGCCGTCCAAGCGGTCAGCCCGGTCAGCGCCAGCAACAAGACAATTCGAATTTCCAGCATCCATACGCCCCGAGAATGCGAGGTGTATCGGCAATGAGTAGTATTTCTTTAACGCAGTTCCAGGTGACACCCTTAATAATTCACCCTATTGCTAAAGTTATACACCCGCCTTGGCGCGCAACACCTTGATCTGGAACAGCGTATTGCGTTCATCTTCCTCCAGCGCCGCGCGAATATGCCGCACCGTCGCGGTATAACGCGGAATGATGTTGTATTTCAGGGCGTTGACGCGCTTCTGCGTCTTGCGACTGGCGGCCAGCAGACGCCACAAGGCGTTTTCCGCCTCGCCCAGACGCGCCAGCGTCACCGTCAGTTCGCGCAGGCGCAGGCGCGCCTCGTCGAAACTGACATCGGTCCACATCAGCCCGACCGGCTGCAACGGCAAGGGCTCGGCGCTGACGCTGGGATATTCGACGCCGACGCTGGAACGCGCCACGATGCGGATCGCCACCGACTGTTTCAGGCCGACCGATGCCTGGCGCAACATCTGCCCGCCCATGCGCATCTGCACGATGCCCAGCCAGTGATAGGCCTCGGCCAGTTCGGCGATGGTCTGGGCGCGCAATTCGCGGTACTGCGCCAGCCGCTCGTAGACCAGGCGGGTCAGCAGATCGCGTTTCTTCTCCAGCATCTGGCGCCCCTGTTCGAGGAATTTGACCTGACGGCCGACCTGCAACAGGGCGCTTTTGGTGGGCGGGACGGAAAGGCGTTTTTTCATGCCACAGCCCTCGGCTGGGGTTCAAGGGGCAAGGGGCAAGGGGCAAGGAACGGCAAGGCCGCCGGGTTATCCTTGCCCCTTGAACCTTGTACCTTGTCCCGGGTTTTCACGCCGCCTGTCCCTTGTGATATTTCGCCAGTTCCTCTTCGGAAACCCGGATCAGCGCTTCCGCCGGCAACATCGACAACAAGTCCCAGGCCAGATTCAGCGTTTCGTACACGCTGCGGTCTTCGTCCTCGCCCTGGCCGATGAAGCGCCGCTCGAAGGCATTGGCAAATTCCAGATAACGCCGGTCGGCGTCGGACAACTCCTCGGCGCCGATGATCGCCGCCAGGCCGCGCACTTCCAGCGCCTTGGCATAGCTGGCGAACAACTGGCTGGCGACGTGCGGGTGATCCTCGCGGGTGAAGTTCTTGCCGACGCCGTCCTTCATCAGCCGCGACAGCGACGGCAGTACGGTGACCGGCGGATACACGCCCTGGTTGGCCAATTCACGTCCCAGCACGATCTGGCCTTCGGTGATGTAGCCGGTCAGGTCGGGAATCGGGTGGGTGATGTCGTCGGACGGCATCGACAGTACCGGTATCATAGTGATCGAACCGCGCCGGTTCTTGATCCGCCCGGCGCGTTCGTAGATTTCCGCCAGATCGGAATACAGATAGCCGGGATAGCCCTTGCGCGCCGGCACGTCGCCGCGCAGCACGGCGACTTCGCGCAATGCCTCGGCATAGGCGGTCATGTCGGTCATCACCACCAGCACGTGATAATCCAGATCGAACGCCAGGTATTCGGCGGCGGTCAGCGCCGCGCGCGGCGTCAACAGGCGCTCGATGACCGGCTCGTCGGCCAGGTTGAGGAACATCACCACCTTGTTCAACACGCCGGATTCCTCGAAGCTTTCCTCGAAGAAGCGCGCATCGGCGTGCGAGGCGCCGAACGCGGCGAACACGATGACGAATTCGGAAGCGGCATCGCCCAGCAGTTTGGCTTGCCGCACGATCTGCGCCGCCACCCGGTTGTGCGGCAGGCCGCCGCCGGAAAAGATCGGCAGTTTCTGACCGCGGGTCAGCGAGTTCATGCCGTCGATGGCGGAAATGCCGGTCTGGATGAATTCTCGCGGATAAGCGCGCGCCGCCGGATTCAGCGGCTCGCCGTTGACGTCGCGGCGATCGCCGGAAATGATCGGAGGACGGCCGTCACGCGGCAGACCGGCGCCGTTGAAAATGCGCCCGAGGATGTCGCGCGATACCGGCAGCTTGAACGGCTCGTCGAGGAAGCGCACCCAGGTGCGTTCCAGATCGAGATCGTCAGTCCCCTCGAACACCTCCACCAGTACCGCGTCATCGGCGGCGCGTATCACCAGACCGGAACGCAGACGCCCGGCGTGATCGCGCAGTTGCACCCGCGACCCGGCCGCCACGCCGGGTACGCCGCCCATCACCAGGAGCCCGCCCTGGGCGGAAGTTGCGGTTCGAAATTCGATGTTTTTCATGCTGTTGCTCGTAGTGTGGTCTGACTCAGGCGGTCTGCTCGTATTCCAGCATCATCTTGTCGAACTCGCCCGGAATCGCCGCGATCTTGGCGCGCAGCGCGGCGATGTCTTCCGACTTGTGCTGACTCTTCCAGCGCCGCGCCTGGGCCAGCAACGGCATCTGGATCAATCTGCGCGCCGGCGCGCCCAATTTCACCAGCTTCATGCCCTGACGGAAGATCTCCAGCATCGCGGTGAGCAAGGCAAACTGTTTCTCCGGCGACGCGAAACTGTCGACCTCGTCGATCGCCGATTGTTGCAGCAGGCCTTCCTTGATCAGACCGGCCGCCTCCAGGGTCCAGCGTTGTTCGGAGGACAGCGCCTCGACCCCGACCAGATTGACGATGCGCTGCAATTCTTCGGAGGCCGCCAGCAGGTCGAGCGCTTCGGCGCGTTCGCGCTCCCAGTTCGGATCGACGTTCTCCGCCCACCATTTGGCGGCGGAGCCGATGTAGCCGGAGAAGCTCTCCAGCCAGTCGACCGACGGATAGTGGCGCGCATCGGCGAGTTCCTTGGACAATGCCCAGAAGGTCTGGATGATTTCC
>JAGUXX010000115.1 GCA_020061585.1 Betaproteobacteria bacterium
AAGACCATTTGGCTCGGGCTTCAACGCGTCGTCGACTTTGCGGCAGGGATCAGGTTCGCGAGGGAGGCTCATGCGCTATGAGTTGTGTGTAATGGGATGGGTTAAGCGGCAAGTTGGGCAGAATGTCACTAGAACGAAATGCCATCATTGCCCTTTTGGCATTTTGGACATTTACGTTGAAACACATCAGTGCCATTGGCTCCATAGACGCAGCCACAGTTTGGTTCGAGACATTCCATACGATAAGCGAACTGACCGTGGTCTGTTCCCGCTACTCCACGATGACCATCACACCGCTGGTTATTGCGATTAACAAAACCAATTCTAGTCGTATCAGTATTGCCACTCACGAAATTTCCCATACTGTCACCTATACGACCAATGTTGAGCTAAGGGGCGCCCGTGCGAGCGCTGGCAAAGACCAAAGCCGGCATTTCGGGTGTCCCTTTTGAGCGCCATGTTGGGCGTGTCAGTAAAGCAAGAAGAAAGGCTTTTCATATTAATGCGAGCCTAGCCCCTAAGTTTCAAAGGGATAAGATGTTCATACATCAAAGTGGTCAATCCTTGTTTTTTAGAAATAACCATCCGATTGCTCCTATAACAATAACAACCGCCCATTGCATTAGTAGCAGGCCAATATTTACAGTTCCATAGTTATCGGGTGGAGTTAGAATAAACTCGTAGCCAAGATTAAACTTTCCGTGCTCAAGAACGGACTCAAATGGCGGATAAATGAGCATTGCTAGCATAATTACACCAACAATAGCCGCTATAATTAACTGTTTGAAGTTCATGACAAAGCCTCGACCTATAAACAAATATTGGAAACTACCCAGCTCTCAAATTCATTGTCGTTTTCAATCGCTATGCCTAGTCTTTTTGCGTTAGCGAGAGATCTTTTTATCATCCAATACGCCTCATCACAATCGTTGAAACAAATTGTTTCAGGTTCGTCTTTGTCGTGATGCTTTGATCGGTTCTTGGCATTATTCCACTCTTTGACGATGCCAGACTTTGTTATATTCCCCATTGCTTTGAAGTCAAGCACTTTCCTGATTTCCATAATTCTTGAAACAGACTCCTCAATCACAGGATGATTGCCCCTGGTCAGTAGCAAACCGGCAAATATCTCCTCGGAAGACCCTGCCAGCGTTAGGCTGCAAATAAAAGATTTCCGAACAAACAGGTTAATAGCCTCGACAAGTTGAATCCTGGCAATATCTGATTTCTTGAATACTTCGGCTTCTTTATAGCCAAGTGTGTTCACCATTGCTGCCCCCAACATTATATTCGCCCCAAACGGGCCCGTGAAATGTTATCGGACATGTCCGATAACATGGCGTAAGATCGTAAGCCGCTGATTTCATTAGAACGGTTGTCCAATAACATCGGGAGACAGCATGACCTCGCCTTCTTCGGATTCTTCTTCTCGTTCCCTCGCTGGGCCGCTCGATGAGCCGCGTTACCCACTCGATTTCATATAGAGCCGAAAATTTGTCCTGCTCAAAACGCCGTCATTCCGGCGAAAGCCGGGATCCAGATTTCACCCTCTGATCAGGCTGTTAACGGTTGATTGGATGATCGCTCTGGATTCCGGCTTACAACCGCCGGAATGACGAAGGATCTACGACTTACCGCCAGAACAAATGTGCCCTGCATTCGCACGGAACCCGTATGTACATTGGGTGAAACGATACCTCCTTTTCCACGGAATGCGCCACCCCAAAGAAATGGGCAGAACGCAAGGCGCGGTGTGCTGGTATTCCAGCGACCGAATAGCTGAAACACACGCAGCCTGGTTGCTCGGCGCCGTCAGCCCCGTCAATATGGAGTAGATCGCGTGACTTCATGCAATATCCGGCTAAATATCCGGCTAATATTGTCGCTTCGCCGTCCGGGAGGGCATGCCCTTGACCACAACTGCACCGAGAAAACCACGCTCCAGCCTGAGCGCGCCGTGCCTGTTTACCTTGAAGATCGAACTTTGCCCGGAGCAGATCCAGCCGCCGATCTGGCGGCGGCTGGAAGTCGATGGTCGGATCAGCTTGGCGAAACTGCATCATTTCATACAGGCGGCGATGGGTTGGGCCGATGCGCATCTGCATGAGTTCGAGATTCGCGGGCAACGCTATGCGCCATTGCTGGCCGAGGCGGATGATGCAGCCGCCAAGGACGAGAAGAAGTTCCGGCTCAACCAGTTGTTTGTCTCCGGCGAACAGTATCTCTACCGCTATGACCTTGGCGACGATTGGACGCATCACATCAGCGTCGAAGAATACGAGCGCTTAGACGACGATCCGGACTACCAGGCCCGCATCATCGATGGCGCGCGCGCCTGTCCGCCGGAAGACGTCGGCGGCGCGACCGGCTACCACGATTTTCTCGAAAAACTGCTCGCCGCGCCGGAATCCGGCGAAGCGCAAGCGCTGCGGCTGTGGGCCGGCGGCGAGTTCGATGCCGAGCGCTTCGACCGCCGCGCGGCGAATGCCGCCATTCAGCGTTTGCTGTGGAACCGTTGGGGCGGCAAGTAGCGCGCGGCGTCGACGGGAACTTGCGCGGCGGTCGACGCGTCTGCTTTTCTCACCATAACCCTCGTGAGGAGACGCCATGAACAAAGCCCTGTATGCCTTGTTGCCCCTGCTCTGCGCGCCGCTGGCGGCGCAGGCCGAAATGCAGGTGCTGATCAAGATTCCCCGCCTGACGCTGGAAGCATCGGAAAAGCTTGCCCAGGCCACCATCGCCGCCTGCCGCAAGGATGGCATCCAGATCGGCGTCAGCGTGGTCGACCGTAGCGGCGATGTGATGGTGTTCATGCGCGATACGCTGGCGCCGCGCGTGACCATCGAAATCAGTCGTCAGAAAGCCTACACGGCGGTCAATTTCAACGCGCCGCTGTCGACCATGGAAAACCGCTTCACCCAGCCGTTCTCGGTCGGCAAGATCGATGGTCTGGTGTTCTCCGCCGGCGGCATTCCGATCGAAGCGGCCGGCAACATCGTTGGCGCGATCGGTGTGTCCGGCGCGTCAACCGGTGAACAAGACGAGGCCTGCGCGCGCGAAGGCCTGAAAAGCATCGCCTTCGAGTTGGAAACCGCCGGTATCTGATTGTTGATCAGGCGAACAGGCTGAGCAGCGATTCCGCTTGCGGTTCCAGATTGGTATAGGCGGCGACGGCGCGACTTTCCCGACTGGATGCGGCGCTGTCGACCTGATCGAGGTTGCGCGCGGCGGCGGATTCGGCCGCTTCGTTATTGTCCGCGCGGTTCAGTTCGGCCCGCGCTTTGGCGGCCATCTGCGCCGCCTGGGCGGCCACCGCGCGATCCTGTGACGAGGGATCGGCCGGCGCCAGCGCGGCGGCCTGGATGCGTTTGGCCTTGGCGATGGTCTGCTCCGGGGTCTGCGCCGGTGATACGTCGATGCTGACTTCGCCCGCCACCGCATACTGACGGCCATCCGGTCCGCGTACATATTCGAAATGCGCGCCACCGGTCAGCCCGGCGCCGGCCGCCTTGTGCGCGGCTTCGTGTTCGCGCACCTTGCGGTCGATCTGGCGCAGTTTCTGGACCTGCTGTTGTTCCTCCGGCGTCAGTTTCTGGTTGGCGGCGGCGCGATCAACTCCGCCGGCGTAGAACGCGCCGGAATCCTGTATCGCGCCGATTTCCATGATGGCTTGCCCCGGGACGCATCAGCCGGATTTCTTCGCCGCCAGTTTCGCCTTCAGGTCGGCGAACGGATTGAACGTCGACACCGGTGTCGCGGCGCCGCCGTCGTGGCGCCCTTCCAGATCTTTCAGCTTGGCATGCTCGTTTTCATGGCAGTAGGTGCACAGCAGTTCCCAGTTGCTGCCGTCGGGCGGGTTGTGGTGATGGTTGTTGTTCTTGTGGTGGACTTCCAGCAGTTGCAGATTGGCGTGATCGAAGCTGCGCGCGCAGCGCCCGCAGACCCAGGGGAACAGCTTCAGCGCCTGGGCGCGGTAACCTTGTTCGCGCAGTTCGGCGTTACGCCGCGCTTCCAGCACCACGCGGTCGAGTCGTTCGTTGTTTGCCGGCATGACAGTCTCCGTATCGCACATCCGGCTTTCAGCTTACGTCGAAAAGCGCCGGTCAGAAACCCCGTCAGTCGGACGGTCGGTCGGCATCCGGCAAGGGATAGGAGTCGGCCTCGTAGACCGGGCCTTTCAATACCATGATGATGAAGCAGGCGAGGCTCAGCGTCAGCACCAGCGTCCAAACCAGGATCACCACGCCGATGGCGAAGAAATTGACCATCTGCAAAGCCGCCGGGTCCAGCGCGCCGACCCGCGCGATCAGCGCCACCAGGGCCGGCAACAGGGTGCCGAGCAGCAGAATGCGCGGCATCCGGCGCAGCAGTTGCCATTCCAGCCCGGACGCCTCGGCGCGGCTGTTGGGCAGTTTCTTCAGCCAGCTCATGGCGTCACTCCAGCAAACGATCAAGCCTCGTATTTTGCCTGACTCGCGACATCCAGGATGGTCATCGGCAAGGCGCTGGATGCGCCGAGATGGCTGGCCAAGCGCAGCTTGATGTCCGGATGCCGCTCGCGGAAGGCATCGAGCGCTTCCGGAATGTCGGCGGCGACATGGGTTCCGGCGGCGAGAAAATACGGAAACACGATGATTTCCCGCGCGCCGTCCGCGACGCAGCGCGCCAGACCTTCCGGAATCGTCGGTTCGGCGAGTTCCAGAAAAGCCACCTCGACGCGATCGATGTTGGGGTCGCGCAACCCCCGGACGCGATCGCCCAGGGCGCGGACTTCGTCGTTGGACGTCTGGCGACGGCTGCCATGGGCGACGATGAGCAGATGACGATGGGTCATTTCGGCGTGGCTCAATTGATGCTGCCGGTATCGGGATTGTTGGTCATCACATCGAAGCGCATCTTATTGATCGGTCAAACCGAGAATACGCGCTGCTTTAACCACCCGAACGACCGTGCACGCATATAAGCTCATGGACAAACAAGGTAAACACATGATTACGTCCTGGACAAACTGGATTATGGCCGTAAGATAGATGGACAAAACACTGCTGTCAATCTATTTGTCATGGACAAATAAATGGAATCAATGACCCCACCGACCTTTTCGATCAGTGCCGTTGAACGCGAAACCGGTCTGTCGAAAGATGTTCTGCGCAAATGGGAAACCCGCTATGGCTTTCCCGCTCCGTTACGCGATGGACTCGGCGAAAGAGCCTACCCACTGCAACAGGTTGACCGATTGCGTTTGATCAAACGCTTGATGGATGCTGGTTTTCGCCCTTCCCGCCTGGTTGCGGAAAGCGAGGACGGCCTCAACGCGTTGGCTCAGGCCAGCCAGTCTAAAGTGCAACGCGGCGGCCAAATCGACGTCGAGAACCTGACCCTGGACAAACTGCAACTGCAAGATCCAAACGGCTTGCGACAACTGCTGTATCGAGAAATGCTCCGTCTGGGAATTGAACATTTTGTCCTGGACACACTGAACCAGTTGAATATTGCCGTGGGCGACGCGTGGGCGCGAGGCGAACTCAGCGTGCACCAAGAACACCTGTATACCGAAGCCGTGCAATGGTTGCTGCGCGATGTGGTTGCCGGGCTCTCCGTCAGTCATGGCGCACCGCGCGTGCTGTTGACCACCTTGCCGGATGAACAACACAGCCTGGGTTTGCTGATGCTCGCCGCGCTGCTTTCCCTACGCGGCGCATATTGCATCTCGCTGGGCACGCAGACGCCGGCACAGGAAATCATCGAAGCCGCCCACGCTTATCAGATCGACATCGTGGCGCTGTCCTTCAGCAACGCCTATCCGCAACGCCGCATCATCCCGGCCCTGGCCGAACTGCGTCAGCAACTCGCGTCGAGCAAGTCCATCTGGGCGGGCGGTGCCGGCTGCGCCCGCCTGCATGCCTCGCCGGAAGGCACGTATTTGTCGCCGGAAATGGAACAGGGCATGGCGTTGCTCGCCGCGTGGCAAGCCGCGCATTGATCCCGCACTCCGTTCAGAACAGCTCGATTCGCTTCTCGCCGGCGGGCTTGGGCTGCGACAGAGCGCGTTCGTAATCCTGCTCTTCTTTCGCCATCGCGGCGGCATCCGGCAGTGAGGTGGACATGCGCCGACAGAAGGCATCACCGGTGCTGGGCAGGAAAACGATCTTGCGTGACCACGGGCCGCTGAAATCTGACGCCAGCAGTGGAATACCTTCCCGCTTCAGCCATTCCTGGGCGAACTCGGCATTGCGCTCACCTATCGCCATGCGAATCGAGCTGACTATCGTGCCGCCGCCGAATGCTTTGGCAACCAGGCGACTCTTTTGCGCGCCCTTGTTGAGCAGGCCGTTGACCAGCACTTCCATCGAGAAGTCGCCATTGAGTATCACGTCGTGATCCGCGTTGCCGGCTTGGGCGCCTTTCGGCAGCAGAAAATGGTTCATGCCGCCGATCTTCAACCGCGGGTCGAACAGGCAGACGGCCACGCAGGAACCCAGCAAGGTGGCAAGCGGCCGTTCACGCTCGATCGCCCAGCCTCCGGGATGGATGGTGAGCGCGATGCGCTCAAGTTCCTTGCCGCTGAGTATGGGAATATCGTTCAAGGGAAGGCGGTTCCGAACGGCGCCGAAAACCAGCAATCACGGGCTTATAATTCTACGCTCTCGGGTTTCAACCGGAGTCAGGATAAGCATGGATAAGCGCGTGTTCTACACATCGATTGCCGCCGACATCGGCAAGGCCGAACCGGCTTTCCCGACCAGCACCCAGGTCGCCCTGAAGGTGATGCGCGCGCTGGATGATCAGGACTGCCAGATCGAGACGGCGGCGAAACTGGTGCAGGCTGAACCGCTGCTTGCGGCGCGGGTGGTGGCGATGGCGAATTCGGCCGCCTTTAACACCTCCGGACGCGCGATCACGGATGTACGAACCGCGGTCATGCGACTCGGCTTTCGGACGCTGCATACCCTGGCGATGGCGCTGGTCACGCGGCAGATGGCCGGCCCACCCACCAATCAGGCCAATCAGGTGCTGGCCACGCAGTTGTGGGAGCACACCGCGCATGTCACTTCGCTGGCGCATGTGATCGCTCGGCGTTTCACCCATGTCGATCCCGAAACCGCGCTGTTTGCCGGCATCATTCACGAGGTTGCCGGGTTTTACATGTTGTCCCGCGCCAAGGACCATCCGGAACTGCTTGATGGCGACTTCCAGGAGTGGATGCAAACCGGGGAAGCCGAAGTCGGTCGCGCGGTCCTTATTGGGCTTGCTGTTCCGCAACCGGTGGTCGAGGCGATCGAAACCTATTGGAGCGGCTATCTGGCCATTCCACCCGTCACACTTGGCGATACCTTGCTGCTCGCCGAAGAACTGGCTCCGGTCGCCTCGCCCTTGCACAAACTGGGCGGCATCGAACCCGGTGCAGGCATGACCGCGCGCCTGGATATCACCATCGGCAAAGAGGTGTTGTCGAGCATCCTTGCCGAGTCGGCCGAGGAAGTGACTTCACTCACCCAGGCGCTCAGATTCTGATCTGACCTCGCCTGGGCGAAATTGGCTCACCAACTCCGGCTCACCAACTGGTTTCCCGTTCCGCCGTCGCGGAGATCTTGTGGATCGACAGATCCGCGCCGTTGAATTCATCCTCGGCTTCGAGTCGTATGCCGATGAACATTTTCAGCGCGCCATAAACCAGCGCGCCGCCGGCCACGGCAAACAGCACGCCGGCCAGGGTGCCGACCAGTTGCGCGGCGAACGTGACGCCGCCCATGCCGCCCAGGGCCTCCAGTCCGAAGATGCCCGCCGCGATGCCGCCCCAGGCGCCGCACAAGCCATGCAGCGGCCAGACCCCCAGTACATCGTCGATCTTCCATTTGTTTTGGGTGATGGTGAACATCACCACAAACAGACCGCCGGCGATCACACCGGTCGCCAGAGCCCCCATCGGATGCATCAGGTCGGAGCCGGCGCAGATCGCCACCAGACCAGCCAAAGGACCGTTGTGGATAAAGCCGGGGTCGTTCTTGCCGGCAAACAACGCGGCCAGCGTGCCGCCGACCATGGCCATCAAGGAATTCACCGCCACCAGGCCGGACACCGCTTCAACCGTCTGGGCGGACATGACATTGAATCCGAACCAGCCGACCGTCAGTATCCAGGCGCCCAGCGCCAGGAACGGAATGCTGGATGGCGGATGCGCGGCGATGCCGCCATCCTGGTGATAGCGTCCGCGCCGCGCGCCGAGCAGCAGCACGGCGGGCAAGGCGATCCAGCCGCCCATCGCGTGCACCACAACGGATCCGGCGAAATCGTGGAATTTTGCGCCGAAACCGGCTTCGATCCAGTCCTGGAAGCCGTAATTGTTGTTCCAGACCATGCCCTCGAAGAACGGATAGATGAAGCCGACCAGCAGAAACGTCGCGGCCAGTTGCGGGTTGAAACGCGCGCGTTCGGCTATGCCGCCGGACACGATGGCGGGAATGGCGGCGGCAAAGGTCAGCAGGAAGAAGAATTTGACCAGTTCATAGCCGTTCTTCTGCACCAGATGTTCGGCGCCGCTCATGAAATTGACGCCGTAAGCGATGCTGTAGCCGATGAAAAAATAGGCAATCGTGGAAACCGAGAAATCGGTCAGGATTTTGACCAGGGCATTGACCTGGTTCTTCCGGCGTACCGTGCCCAATTCGAGAAAGGCGAATCCGGCATGCATGGCCAGAACCATAATGGCGCCCAGCAGGATGAACAGTACGTCTGCGCCCGATTTGAATGCGTCCAGCATGAATGACTCTCCTGAAAAATTCCGTTACGTAAAACCGGATCGATTAAGCAAGAGACGTGCCTTATGTTGGGGCGCATGCACAATACTTGACGGTTCGCCAGTCGCCCAGCGGTGATCCCCGCTGTAAATTTGATCTGGTTGCAACCCTTTGATTTACGTCATTCCGGCATGGGCTTAGCCGGAATCCAGTTCAACCATCTAATCAACGTTAACAGCCTGATTAGATGGAGAAATCTGTCTGGATCCCGGCTTTCGCCGGAATGACGAATGTTCGGGCAGAACAAATTTGTCCAGCATTTATCTCCGGCAATCCAGATTAGCCAAAGCACATTTTTGTGCGCGACGGAGCTCGCCCGAACAAATGCCCAGGAATAGAAATTAGTGCATTGAAACGAATGACGCCCCATAGTGGAGCGTCATTCGTTTCAATGCACCATAATCAAGCATCAAGTCAGTTTCTTCTGCTCTTCCTCGATGCGGTCCAACTCATTATCCAGATCGGCCTCTGAAATCGGCGTGTAGGTGTCATCTTCGACCGGCTCGACCGGCTTGTTCCTGATCAGCCAAGCGGCGACCAGGATACCCAGCTCATACAACAGCCAGAGCGGCACCGCCAGCATGATCTGCGAGATGACATCGGGCGGCGTGAAAATGGCGCCGATCACGAATGCGCCGACGATGACGTAAGGCCGCGCTTCCTTGAACTTGGCGATTTCCACCATACCGGTCATGGCCAGGGCGATCACCACGATCGGCACTTCAAAGGTAATGCCGAAGGCGAGGAACATGGTGATGACGAAATCCAGGTATTTGCCGATATCGGTCATCACCGCCACGCCTTCCGGCGCGATACCGATGATGAATCCGAACACCACCGGAAAAACCAGGAAGTAGGCGAAAGCCATGCCGCAAAAGAACAGCACCAGGCTGGACCCGACCAGCGGGATGACCAGCCGGCGCTCGTGGCTATACAAACCCGGCGCGATGAACGCCCAGACCTGGTAGAGGATCACCGGCAACGCACCGAGAAAGGCGGTCATCATGGCCACTTTGATCGGCACGAAGAACGGCGTCACCACTTCCGTGGCGATCATCTGTCCGCCCTGCGGCAGCTTGTCCAGCAAAGGTTGCGCCAGCAGCGCGTAGAGGTCGCTGGCAAACGGGAACAGGACCACGAACAACACGATCCAGGCGATCACCGCCTTCAACAGGCGATCCCGCAGTTCGATCAGATGCGAAATAAAGGTTTCCGTGCCATCCATGCTCATGCGCTTCAGCTTGTCGCTTTGTGGTCTGGGAGAGGCAAGGCAACTTGCGGCTCGAGAGGTCCGGTCGGCGCTTCGACCCCGGCGCCGTCAACCACCGCGATTTGGGAGGGCTCGGTAGCGGGCGTGGCGGCGGTTGACGTATCGGTGGAGGGTGTCGCCGCGGCCGCTTCTTCCGCCTTGATCTTGTCCCATTCCTGCATGGCCAGACCGCCATCGGTGGCGCTCATGGCCTGCATCACGCGGCTGATCTGACCGGTTTCCTGTTCCACGGCGGTTTCCAGCTCACGCTTGGTTTCGCCGGCCAAGATTTCATAGCGCTGCGCGGTGTCTTTCATGTCCTGCTGCATCTTGCGCAGTTCCTCCAGCTTCATGTCACGGTCGATGTCCTGCTTGACCTGTGACACGTAGCGGTTGAGCTTGCCCAGCCACTGCCCGGCGGTGCGCGCCACCTTGGGCAATCGCTCCGGACCGATGACGATCAAGGCCACGATGCCGACCAGCATCATCTCGGTAAAACCCAGATCAAACATGATGCGACCCGTTCAAGATAAAGGCCAGACGCGAATGACGATGCATAAGGAGTATGAACCGGCGCTTCAACTTTGTTGCTTGTCCTTGACCTCGCCCTCGATCGTCGAACCATGGGTCTCGCCCTGGCGCGGCAACTCTGAGGATTTGTTCTTTTCCTCGGACATGGCTTCCTTGAAGTTTTTCACCGCTCCGCCCAGATCGCCGCCCATATTGCGCAGCTTCTTGGTGCCGAACACCAGTAACACGATGACCAGAACAATCAGCCAATGCCAGATGCTGAAGGTACCCATGATATGACTCCTTGAAAAATGTACTGTCCGTGGTAAGGGACCGGATGTGGACCGGATGATTACATGGCGTGCTGCACGCCGCCGCCTATGATATGTACATGCAGATGCATGACTTCCTGACCGCCACCCTTGCCGGTATTGATGATGGTGCGAAAGCCATCTTGCAAGCCCTGCTCTCTGGCCAGGATCGGCGCCAGCAACAGAATGCGACCGAGCAACATTTCATGGCGCGCGTGGGCATCCGCCAACGAGGCGATATGTTCCTTCGGCACGATCATGAAATGTACCGGCGCGACCGGATGGATATCGTGAAACGCGATCAGGTCGTTGTCCTCGTACAACTTGCGGGCGGGAATTTCTCCGGCCACGATCTTGCAAAAAATACAGTCTTCGCTCATTGCAGTTCCTTGCCGCGACCGGCTTTCTCGACGATACCGGACAAACCCTCGCGACGCGCCAGTTCGTTGAGGATTTCATCCGGGTGGATGCCTTGCTGGGCCAGCAAAACCAGCGAATGAAACCACAGGTCGGCGGTTTCGTAGATTATTTTTTCGCGTACCCCGTCTTTCGCGGCCATGATGGTTTCCGCCGCCTCTTCCGCGACTTTCTTCAAAATGGCGTCCAGGCCCTTGTGATAGAGCTTGGCGACATATGAGGTTTGCGGATCAGCCTGCTTGCGCGCTTCCAGCGTCGACGCCAGGCGATCGAGAATTTCGTTGTTCATTTCTGGTAGATCTCGTGCGGGTCTTTCAGTACCGGTTCGACCGTCTCCCATTTGCCGTGTTCCAGTCTCTGAAAGAAACAACTGCGACGACCGGTATGACAGGCAATGCCGCCGACCTGCTCGATCTTCAGCAACACCACGTCCTCGTCGCAATCCAGGCGCACCTCCTTGACCTTCTGGGTATGCCCGGACTCTTCGCCCTTGTGCCAGAGCTTCTTGCGCGAACGTGACCAGTACACCGCCTCACCCGATTCGACGGTCTGTTTCAGCGCTTCGCGATTCATCCAGGCGACCATCAGGATGTCGCCGTTCTCCGCATCCTGGGCGATGGCCGGCACCAGCCCGTCCGCCGACCAGTTGACCTTGTTCAACCATGCTTCCCCGCTCATAAACGCACCTCGATTCCCTGTACCCGCATATGTTGTTTGGCTTGTTCGACCGTGTATTCACCAAAGTGAAAGATGCTGGCGGCCAGCACCGCGTCCGCGCCGCCCATTCTGACGCCATCGGCCAGGTGTTGCAGATTGCCGACGCCGCCGCTGGCGATCACCGGAACATTGACCGCATCGGCGATCGCCCGGGTCAGATTCAGATCGAAACCGATCTTGGCGCCATCGCGATCCATGCTGGTCAACAGGATTTCCCCGGCCCCGAGATCCTGCATTTTCATTGCCCATTGCACGGCATCCAGCCCGGTCGGCTTGCGACCGCCATGGGTAAAGATTTCCCATTTCGGCGCGGCGCCCCAGACGGTTTGCTTGGCGTCGATGGCGACCACGATGCATTGCGAGCCGAAACGATCCGAACACTCCTTGACCAGTTGCGGGTTGAACACCGCCGCCGTGTTGATCGACACCTTGTCGGCGCCGGCGTGCAGCAGCCGCCGCACGTCTTCCACCGCCCGCACGCCGCCGCCGACGGTCAGCGGGATGAACACCTGCGCCGCGACGTCCTCGATGATGTGGAGAATCAGATCGCGGTTGTCGGAGGTGGCGGTGATGTCGAGAAAAGTCAGTTCATCGGCGCCCTGCTCATCGTAGCGCTTGGCGATTTCGACCGGATCGCCGGCATCGCGCAGATTGACGAAATTGACGCCTTTGACGACCCGGCCGTTGGTGACATCGAGACAGGGAATGATGCGTTTGGCGAGCGGCATTTATTCGCCTGACAGCTCATCGGCCAGCGCCTGGGCGGCGGTGAAATCGAGCGTGCCCTCGTAGATCGCGCGACCGGTGATGGCGCCCATGATGCCTTCGGCTTCGACCGCGCAGAGCTTGCGCACGTCGTCGAGGTTGGTCACTCCGCCACTGGCGATCACCGGTATGGTCAACGCCTGCGCCAGACGCACGGTGGCGTCTACATTGACGCCGGACAGCATGCCGTCGCGACCGATATCGGTGTACACCACCGACTCCACGCCGTAATCCTGGAACCGCTTGGCCAGGTCGATGACATCGTGACCGGTAACCTTGGACCAGCCTTCCACCGCGACCTTGCCGTCCTTGGCATCGAGACCGACGATGATATGGCCGGGAAAGGCGGTGCAGGCATCGCGCAGAAAACCGGGATTCTTGACCGCCGCGCTGCCGATGATGACGTAGCTGATGCCATCGTCCAGATAGCGTTCGATGGTATCCAGATCACGGATGCCGCCGCCGAGTTGCACCGGGATTTCATCGCCTAGTTCTTCGATGATCGCCTTGATTGCCTTCTCGTTGATCGGTTTGCCGGCGAACGCACCGTTCAGATCGACCAGATGCAGACGTCTGGCGCCGTTCGCCAGCCATTTGCCGGCCATTTCAGCCGGATTGGCGGAAAACACCGTCGCACTATCCATTTCGCCCTGTTTGAGACGAACACATTGACCATCTTTGAGATCGATCGCCGGAATGATGAGCATGGCCTTACCTTTGATTGCCTTCCCAGGTTATGAAATTGGCGAGCAAGCGCAGACCCGCGGCCTGGCTCTTCTCGGGGTGAAACTGCACCGCGAACACATTGTCGCGCGCTACAGCGCAGGTGAAAGCGAAGGGATAATGCGTAAAACCGGCCACCAGCGCCGGATCGGCCGGCTCGGCATAGTAGCTGTGCACGAAGTAGAACCGCGCGGCCGGTTCGATCCCGGCCCACATCGGATGCGCCATGCCTTGATGCACCTGGTTCCAGCCGATGTGCGGCACTTTCAGCTTGTTGCCGTCGGCATCCCGCATCGCTTCGGCGGGGAAGCGTCGGACATTGCCGGGCAACAGACCGAGACCGTCGCAATCACCCTCCTCGCTGTGCGCGAACAAGGCTTGCATACCGAGACAGATACCCAGAAACGGCTTGTCCAACGCCGCCTGCCTGACCGCGTCGATCAAGCCGCGCGTCGCCAGTTCACGCATGCAATCCGGCATCGCGCCGACCCCGGGAAACACCACCCGGGTCGCCGCCGCGATGACTTCGGGACTGGAGGTGACCACGATATCGGCCAATGGCGCGACATGTTCGAAGGCCTTCGACACCGACAGCAGATTGCCCATGCCGTAATCGATGATGGCGATATCGGCCGGCCCTTCGGCCTGATTCAGGACAGGCATTACAGCGTACCCTTGGTTGACGGCATGGCATCGCCCATGCGCGAATCGACTTCGAGGGCCATGCGCAGCGCCCGGCCGAACGCCTTGAACACCGTTTCAGCCTGATGATGGGCGTTGATGCCGCGCAGGTTGTCGATATGCAGCGTGACCCCGGCATGATTGACGAAGCCCTGGAAAAACTCACGGAACAGATCGACATCGAAGTCGCCGATGCGCGCGCGGGTGAATTCGATGTGGTAGTCCAGTCCCGGCCGGCCGGACAGATCGATCACCACCCGCGACAGCGCCTCGTCCAGCGGCACATAGGCATGACCATAGCGGCGGATGCCCTTCTTGTCGCCGACCGCCTTGGCGAACGCCTGGCCCAGGGTGATGCCGATGTCCTCGGCGGTGTGATGCGCGTCGATATGCAGATCGCCCTTGGCGTTGATATCGAGATCAACCAGACCGTGGCGAGCCACCTGATCCAGCATGTGATCGAGAAACGGCAGACCGGTCTGGAACGCCGCTTTGCCGGTGCCATCCAGACCGATACTGACGCTGACCTGGGTTTCCAGCGTGTTGCGAGTTACCGTGGCTGTGCGCATATAGTGTCTTGCTCCAAGGGGTTTGAGTTTAACCGCACTTGCCAAGGATTTCCCGCAACGCCGCCAACAGTTCATCGCATTGCGGATCGGTGCCCACCGTGATGCGCAGGAATGGATCGACGCGCCGCGGCTGTTTGAAATGCCGAACCACGATGCCGCGTTCACGCAGCGCCGCGGCCAGCTCCACGCCGGCATGCGCCGGATGCCGGGCAAACACGAAATTGGCGCCGGAAGGCAGCACCGAAAAACCGAGTCCGTCCAGCGCCGCCACCAGTCGCGCGCGGCTGGCGATCACCTGGTTGCGGCAACTGTCGAACCAGGCCCGGTCAGCCATGGCGGCAGCCGCGCCGGCCTGCGCGAAGCGGTCCAGCGGATAGGAGTTGAAACTGTCCTTGACGCGGTTCAGCGCCTGGATCAGTTCGACCTGGCCGATGGCATAACCAACCCGCAGTCCGGCCAGCGAATACGCCTTGGACAGCGTGTGCACCACCAGCAACTGCGGGTAGCGCCGCACCAGCGGCAGCGCGGATTCACCGCCAAAGTCGATATAGGCTTCGTCGATCACCACCACGGAATCCGGATTGCCCCGCAACAGGCGCTCGATCTCGGCCAACGGCAACAGGCGTCCGGTGGGCGCATTCGGATTCGGAAAAATGATGCCGCCATTGACGCGGGTGCCATCGGGCTGCCGCAGATAATCGTCAACGCGTATCGCGAACTCGTCGTCCAACGGAATCTGGCGGTAGTCGATCTGGTAAAGCTTGCAATAGACCGGATAGAAACTGTAGGTGATGTCGGGAAACAGGATGGGCGCATCCTGTTTGAGCAGCCCAAGAAAAGCATGTGCCAGCACCTCGTCGGAACCGTTGCCGACAAACACTTGCTCCGCGTCAACACCATGCACCCGCGCAATCGTCGCGCGCAGCACATCGGAATTCGGGTCCGGATACAGCCGCAGCCCCTCGCCGACCTCGGCGCGCATCGCTTCCAGCGCCAGAGGACTCGGCGGGTAGGGGTTTTCGTTGGTGTTCAGCTTGACCAACTTGGCGAGCTTGGGCTGCTCACCGGGCACGTAGGGCGTCAGCCCGCGCGCTACGGCACTCCAGTAACGGCTCATGTTCGGCTCAGTTCCGCCCCATGCGGAATTCGGCTGAACGGCCATGCGCCTGCAAACCCTCGCCATAGGCCAGCGCGGCGGCAATTTCGCCCAGCGTCTGAGCGCCGGCGGCGGAAACGTGGATCAGGCTGGAACGCTTCTGGAAGTCGTACACGCCAAGCGGCGACGAGAAGCGCGCGGTGCGCGAAGTCGGCAGCACATGGTTCGGGCCGGCGCAGTAATCGCCCAGGGCCTCGCAAGTGTTGCGGCCCATGAAGATGGCGCCGGCATGGCGAATCGCGGGCAGCAGCGCATCCGGGTCCGACACCGACAACTCCAGGTGTTCCGGCGCGATGATATTGGCAATCTCGGCGGCCTGATTCAGATCGCGGCAGAGGATCAGCCCGGCGCGATTGCTGATCGACGCGGCAATGACGTCCCGACGCGGCAGCGTCGGCAACAGTTTGTTGATGCTGGCCTGCACGGCATCCAGGTAGGCGGCATCCGGACAGATCAGAATGGACTGCGCCAGCTCGTCGTGCTCGGCCTGCGAAAACAGGTCCATCGCAATCCAGTCGGGGTCGGTCTGCCCGTCGCAGATCACCAGTATCTCGGACGGTCCGGCAATCATGTCGATGCCGACGATGCCGAACACCCGACGTTTGGCTTCCGCCACATAGGCGTTGCCGGGACCGACGATCTTGTCGACCTGCGCAATCGTCTCGGTACCATAGGCCAGCGCCGCCACCGCCTGCGCGCCGCCGATGGTGAACACCCGATCGACGCCGGCCACCGCGGCGGCGGCCAGTACCAGATCGTTGCGCACGCCATCGGGCGTCGGCACGACCATGATCAGTTCCTTGACACCGGCCACCTTGGCCGGAATCGCGTTCATCAGCACCGACGACGGATACGCCGCCTTGCCGCCCGGCACATACAGGCCGACGCGATCGAGCGCGGTGACCTGCTGGCCCAGCACGGTGCCGTCGGCCTCGGTATAAGTCCAGGACGCCTGGCGCTGTTTCTCGTGGTACACCCGCACCCGCTCGGCGGCCTGGCGCAAGGACTTTTCCAGCCGCAACGGCAGTTTGCCCAGCGCGGCGTGCAGATCGGCCTGACTCAGTTCCAGCGCGGCCATGTCCGGCGCATTCAGGCGATCGAAGCGCGCGGTATATTCCAGCACCGCCGCATCGCCGCGCGCGCGCACGCCGGCAAGAATCTCGGACACCGCGTGCTGTACCGCGCTGTCGGTTTCGTCGTTGAAGGCGAGCAACTCGGCCAGTTTGGCGCGGAAGTCGGCACTGGAGGCATCGAGGCGCTGAACGGAAATGCTGTCGGGAAGATCAGGCATGATCGAGGCAAGCAAGAAAACAGGAATGAAGCGTGAATTATAGCCGTGCCGCGGCGGATTGGCCGCCGGCTTTAGCGGCGGCTCCGGGCATTCCTTGTAGTGACCTCAGGCGTTGGCGGCGCCACGAAACGTTTCGATGATCGGCTGGATGATGTCGTGCTTCAACTTCAGCGCCGCCTGATTCACCACCAGCCGCGAACTGATCTGCATGATTTCCTCCACCGCCACCAGATTGTTCGCCTTCAGCGTGCCGCCGGTGGACACCAGATCGACGATGACATCGGACAGCCCGATCAGCGGCGCCAGTTCCATCGAACCGTACAGCTTGATCAGATTGATATGCACGCCTTTCTCGGCGAAATGCAGGCGCGCGGTATTCACATACTTGGTCGCCACGCGCAGCCTCGCGCCGCGCCGCACCGCCGCCGGATAATCGAAGCCGACCGGTGTGGCAACCATCATGCGGCACTTGGCGATGTTCAGATCGACCGGTTGATACAGTCCTTCGCCGCCGTGCTCGATCAACACATCCTTGCCGGCAATGCCGAGATCGGCCGCGCCATGCTGGACATAGGTCGGCACATCGCTGGCGCGGACGATGATCAACCGCACATCCGGACGGTTGGTCTCGATGATCAGCTTGCGCGAGGACTCCGGGTTCTCGCTCGGCACGATGCCGGCCGCCGCCAGCAAGGGCAGGGTTTCTTCGAAGATCCGGCCCTTGGACAGGGCGAGGGTAATGCCGCTCATGCTCTCTCTCGTTTGATGTTCGCGCCCAGCGCATTCAGCTTGGCTTCAATGTTGGCGTAGCCGCGATCCAGGTGATAGATGCGTTCGATGTGGGTTTCGCCCTCGGCGACCAGACCGGCGACGACCAGCGACGCCGAGGCGCGCAGGTCGGTGGCCATGACGGTGGCGCCCTGCAGTTTTTCCACGCCCTTCATCACCGCCGTGTTGCCGTCTATCTTGATGTCGGCGCCAAGCCGCTGCATTTCCACGGCGTGCATGAAGCGGTTCTCGAATATTGTCTCGCGAATGACCGCGGTGCCGTCGGCGACGGCATTGATCGCCATGAATTGCGCCTGCATGTCGGTCGGGAATGCCGGATACGGGGCGGTACGGATGGACACCGCCTTCAGGCGCGGCGGCGCGATGATGTGGATGGATTCCTGCTTGGCGGTCTTCTCGCCGGTGATTTCGCAGCCGGCGTCGAGCAACTTGTCGACCACCGCGTCGAGGTAGCCGGTGGAGGTGCCGAGCAAACGAATTTCGCCGCCGGTGATCGCCGCCGCGCACAGGAAAGTACCGGTTTCGATGCGGTCCGGCATGATGCGATGACTGGCGGCGCGCAGCTTTTCAACGCCACGAATCCGGATCAGATCAGTGCCGGCGCCGCTGATCTGCGCGCCCATGCTGATCAGGCACTGCGCCAGATCGACGACTTCCGGCTCGCGCGCGGCATTTTCGATCACCGTCTCGCCGTCAGCCAGACAGGCCGCCATCATCAAGTTTTCGGTGCCGGTGACGGTGACCATGTCGGTGAACAAGCGCGCGCCTTTCAGACGCCCAACCTTGGCGACGACATAACCATGTTCGACGCCGACTTCCGCGCCCATCGACTGCAAACCCTTGATGTGCTGATCGACCGGCCGCGCGCCGATGGCGCAGCCACCCGGCAGCGAGACGCTGGCCTCGCCGCAGCGCGCCACCAGCGGTCCGAGCACCAGAATCGAGGCGCGCATGGTCTTCACCAGCTCATAAGGCGCAACGGGATTGCTCAGGGCGCCGGCATTCAGCGTCACCTCGGCGCCGGCGCGTTCGACCTTGACCCCCATCTGGGCGAGCAACTTCAACATCGTGCCGATATCGTTGAGCGCCGGCACATTGGTCAATCGGAGCGGCTCGGCGCTGAGCAGGCTGGCGCAGAGTATCGGCAGGGCGGCATTCTTGGCGCCGGAAATCGTGACTTCCCCGGCCAGACGAGCGCCGCCGGTGACCACCAGTTTATCCATTGCTGGCCTGCCATTCTTCCGGAGTCAGGGTTTTCATCGACAACGCATGGATTTCCGCGCGCATCTTGTCGCCCAAGGTTTTGTAGACCATCTGCTGACGCGCCACCGGCAGTTTGCCGCGAAACTCGGGACTGACCACCAGCGCCTCGAAATGCTGGCCATCATCGCCGATCACCTGGATGTGCTCGCAAGCCAGACCGGCTTGTATCCAGCTTTGCAATTGCTGTGAAGTAATCATTTGAAATACCTGGAAAAAAATCAGTGGCGGAGTTTATAGCCCGACTTCAACATCGACAAAGTAATCCCGCCCAGCAGCAGCACGAACGGCGCCACCACCGCCATGCCGAACCAGGGATCGACATCGCTTTGGCCGAAGAAACCGTAACGGAAGCCGTCGATCATGTAGAACACCGGGTTGAAGTGCGACACGCTTTGCCAGAACGGCGGCAAGGAATGGATCGAATAGAACACGCCGGATAAAAATGTCAGCGGCATGATGATGAAGTTCTGCACCCCGGCGAGATGATCGAACTGATTCGCCCAGATGCCGGCGATGATGCCGATGCAGGCGAACACCGCGCCGGAAGCCAGCGCGAACGCCACAATCCACAGCGGCTGGCGCATTTCGATGTCGGCGAAGAACAACCCCACCAACAGCACGCCGAACCCCACCGTGAAGCCGCGTATCAGCGCCGCGAACAGATACGCCAAAAAGAATTCCAGATACGACAGCGGCGGCAGCAGCACGAAAACGATGTTGCCGCTGATCTTGGACTGAATCAGCGATGACGAGGAGTTGGCGAAGGCGTTCTGCAACAGCGACATCATGATCAGTCCCGGCATCAGAAACGCGGTATAGGACACGCCGGGATAGACCTGCACATGATCCTCCAGCACGTGCGAGAAGATCAGCAGATACAACAAAGCCGTCAGCACCGGCGCGCCGACGGTCTGCACCAGCACCTTCCAGAAGCGCAGAATTTCCTTGTACAGCAGAGTGCGAAAGCCGCTCATGACAGATTGCTCACGCCCGCCCGCCATGCATGACCTTGAGAAACACCTCTTCCAGGTCGGCCTGACGCAAGGCCAGATCGCGTATCGCGACACCGGCGCCGCGCAATTGCGCGAGGATGCCTTCGAGATCGCCATAGTCGGGCAGATCCAGCACATAGTGGGCGCCTTCGCGGCCCTTCAGCCGCGGCCGCAGGAAATCCGGCAGATCAGGGGCGTCCAGATCCAGCAGCAAACGCCGCTCCGCGCCGGCGCGCAGCAGATTGACGGTACGATCCAGCGCCACGATGCGGCCCTCTTGCAGCATCGCGACCCGTTCGCAGAGCATTTCCGCCTCGTCCAGATAGTGCGTGGTCAATACGATCGTATGCCCTTGCTGGTTGAGGCGACGCACGAAGTTCCACAAAGACTGGCGCAATTCGACGTCGACCCCGGCGGTCGGCTCGTCCAGCACGATCACCGGCGGTTTGTGCACCAGCGCTTGAGCCACCAGCACGCGGCGCTTCATGCCACCCGAGAGTTGCCGGGTGTAGGTATCGGCCTTGTCGGCGAGACCCAGATTGACCAGCAATTCGTCGATCCAGGCATCGTTGCGGCGCAGCCCGAAATAGCCGGATTGCAGGCGCAAGGTTTCGCGCACGGTAAAGAACGGGTCGTAAACCAGTTCCTGCGGCACCATGCCGAGCGCGCGACGCGCGGCGCGATACTGCGCGGTGACGTCGAAACCCATGATCGCCGCCGAACCGGCGGAAGCGCGAGTCAAACCGGCGAGTATGCTGATCAGCGTGGTCTTGCCGGCGCCATTGGGGCCGAGCAGGCCGAAAAACTCGCCCTCTTCGATGTCCAGATCAATGCCGCGCAACGCATGGACACGCGGGAAATGCTTCTCCAGACCACGCAAACAAACGGCGGACCCCATTGCAAGCGAATATCAGACCAGGTCCGCTATGCCGTACAACACGGCCAGACTGGTCAGACTTTCCGGCACATTGACGAATTTCAGCGGTTTTGCATCGGCACTGCGCCTAAGCGCCAGCAACAGGCTCAACGCCGACGAATCCATTTTGTCGACCCCGGACAGATCGAACACCGTGGCGCCGGCGCTGATCGCCGCCTCGCCCTCGGCCAGCATGCGCGTCGCATTATCGAGGATCAGATCGCCCGCGATGATCGCGGCGCCGTCGGCAACCTGCATTATTTGCTCCCGGCAGCCGGCTGATTGCGGCGCGACAACGCCGCCAACAAGCCTTCGATGCCGCCTTTGCGAACTTCGGAGTTGAATGAGTTGCGATACACGGTAACCATGCTGACATTGTCGACCTGGACATCGTAGACCTTCCAGGCATCGCCCTTTTTCTCCATCCGATAGTTGATCGGAATCGGCGGCGCGCCCGGCTTGCTGACCTCGGTATTGACGGTAACATCGGTCGCCCCCGGCGCAATTCGCAGCGGTTTGAAAGCGATGTTGTAATCGGCGACGCTGCTCAACGAAGCCGAATAGGTCCTGACCAGCATGGTGCGAAACTCGTTGACCAGGCTTTCCTGCTGTTCCGGCGTTGCGCGGCTCCAGTTCCGCCCCACCGCGAGCTGGGTCATCTGGCGAAAATCGAAATTGGGCAGAATGATTTCTTCCACCAGATCAAGAATCTTCCGGGTATTGCCACTCTTGATGTCTTTGTCCTGCTTGACGATGCGCAGAACCTCGTTGGTGGTATTCTTCGCCAGCACGTCCGGCGGCACGATATCCGCCGCCGCGCTGAAGGCATACAAGGCCATCAAGCCCGCCGCCAATATCTGTTTCATAGCTATCATCTTCAGTACCTCTCTCGTAAATTACTTTACCTGGCCGCCAGCTTATTGCTGCGCTTCATCTCCGGCCCCATCACTCTTGTTGTAGAGAAACTGGCCGATCAGATTTTCCAGGACGACCGCGCCCTGCGTGATTTTCAATGCATCGCCGCTGACCAGCATGGTTTCATCACCACCCGCGTCGAGCGAGATATATTGCTCGCCCAGCAAACCGGAAGTCATGATTGCGGCGCTGGTATCCTTTGGAAAGGGATAACGCGCACTGAGCGAAAGGGTTACAGACGCTTCGTAGTTAATGGGGTCGAATGTGATATCCGCAACCCGCCCGACCACCACGCCGGCGCTTTTTACCGGCGCGCGCGGCTTCAAGCCGCCGATATTGTCGAAAGACGCCTTGACGGCATAAGTCTCGCTGCTGTCGTAACTGCCGAGATTGCCGACCTTCAACGCCAGAAACAGCACCGCGACGATACCCGCCACGACGAAAATACCTACCCAGAGATCAAGTGTTGCGCGCTGCATGGATCAGACTCCACGGAACATGAATGCGGTCAGAACAAAATCCAGGCCGAGAATGGCCAGGGACGAAGTCACCACGGTACGGGTCGTGGCGCGCGAAACGCCTTCCGCCGTGGGCGGGGCATCATAGCCCTCGAACAATGCGATGATGGTGATGGCGACGCCAAACACGACACTCTTGATGACGCCATTCAGAATGTCCTCCTTGAAATCGACCGCCGACTGCATCTGCGACCAGAACGCGCCTTCATCAACGCCGATCAGCACCACGCCGACCAGATAACCGCCCAGCACGCCCATCGCCGAAAACAACGCCGCCAGCAACGGCATGGAAATCACCCCCCCCCAGAATCGCGGCGCGACCACTCTGGCGATCGGATCCACCGCCATCATCTCCATCGCCGCGATCTGCTCGGTGGCCTTCATCAGGCCGATTTCCGCGGTAATCGCCGAACCGGCCCGACTGGCAAACAATAACGCCGCCACCACCGGCCCCAATTCGCGCACCAACGACAGCGCAACCAGCACCCCCAGCGATTCCTCCGCGCCATAGGTCTGCAAGGTCTCGTAGCCCTGCAATCCCAACACCATGCCGACAAACAGACCCGACACCAGGATGATGATCAACGACAGCACGCCAGAGGAAAAAATCTCGCGGATGATCAGGTGAAAACGACGAAACCCGGTGCCGGAGTGCAACAAGATCTGCATGAAGAAGCGCGCCGCCACCCCCATGCGCCAGATTCGGTCTATTGTGCGACGACCAATGCCGCGCACACTGTCAAGCAAGGTTTCGATCATGCCGACAATCCCAGATCCAGCGCATATTCCGGCGCCGGGTAATGAAACGGCACCGGGCCATTTTCCTCGCCATGCACGAACTGGTGCACGTAGGGCAAATCGGATGCCTTGATTTCGTCCGGCGTGCCTTGCGCAACGATCACGCCTTCGGAAACGAAATAAACATAGTCGACCATTTTGAGTGATTCCTGCACATCGTGAGTCACAACAATAGAAGTGATGCCCAAGGTATCGGTCAGACGACGGATCAGATTGCCGGTCACCCCGAGGGAAATCGGATCCAGGCCGGCAAACGGTTCATCATAAAGAATCAGCATCGGATCCAGCGCGATCGAACGCGCCAGCGCCACACGCCGCGCCATGCCGCCGGACAGTTCGGAAGGCATCATGGCATGCGCGCCGCGCAGGCCGACCGCGTTCAATTTCATGAACACCAGATCGCGGATCATCGCTTCGGGCAGATCGGTATGTTCGCGCAACTGAAAAGCCACATTCTCGAACACCGAAATGTCGGTAAACAAGGCGCCAAACTGGAACAGCATGCCCATGCGCCGACGCAAGCGATACAAACCCGCCTGATCCAGCGCGCCCATTTCGACGCCATCCACTTTCAGACTGCCGCTGGTCGGCTTCAACGCACCGCCGATCAAACGCAGCAATGTCGTTTTCCCGCAGCCGGAATTGCCCATGATGGCGATCACCTGCCCCCGACGCGCAGTCAGGTTGACATCCTTGAGCACCAGACTTTGACCATAGGAAAAGGATAGATCGCGGATTTCGATGAGGTTTTCTGACACGGAAAGCGAGTTTTATTGTTTTGCGTGAGCGCATTCTAACAGGCCTAAGAGCCTGTCGGACTTTCCCCGCTTACCCCCCGGGACTTGGTCGTCGATAGCGAAAATCGACCCCAGCGAGGCCATTTTTTGCTGGATTCGCCGCCGCATGGTTGTTCCATGGGGCAAGAAGCCGGCGAAAAAGGATCCGCTGCGGTCGATTTCCTGCTTATACCCCCCAGGACTTTGCAGCCGACGATTCCAAAGTCCGACAGGCTCCCAGGAGCCGTCAACCCGCCAAGCCCATGACTTCCAGCAACGTGGCGACACGTTCCATCTGGCTCAAATCACCATCTCGACTGATGACGTATCGCGGCTTGATGCCGCTGCTACCCGACAAATACGCGGCGATTTCCTTGAGCGAGGAATCACGCGTGAACCAAAGTAGGCTGGCGTCATCCGGCCGCAGCATCACCGCCTTGTCCCGCAGTTCCGCGGGAAGGGGCTGATACGCATCCCCCTCCAGCAAAAAGCGAAACGCCGCATGGGTATCGGCATGCCACTGCCGCCACTGCTCGCGACCAGCTTGCCGCCAGATCGCCTGCTCCAGAAATGTGCAATGGTACTGGGTGTTGAAGAAGGTCAAGCGCCACTCTTCGGGCATGTCGGGCGGGTAGAACGCCTCGCTCCATTCCGGGTGAGACCAACCCAACGCGCCCAGACGGACGATTGCGCAGTCATTCGATGCGGTCATTGTGGCATTTATGACAAAAGTGGCGAGATTGCAACACTATGAGCTTCCTCATAGCCCGAAGGTATATTCCATTTTGCTTAAATACGAATAGCTCCATATTCTGCATGACGTTGAGTCAGTTGTCTGTCTTATCCCGTTCCACCCACACCCCACAAGGAGATCGATATGAAAATGAAATCACTCGTTGCCGCCCTGCTGGTTTGCGCCGCTCCCGTCGCTTTCGCCCAGGAAGCCGCCAAGCAAGTTCCCCAGACCCCGGAAGACTGGCTGAACCGCATGACCGACATGACCCAGAACATGTCCGCCTACAAGGATCCGAAGGTTTTCGTGCCCTGGCTGAACGCCGTCACCGAACCCAGCTTCTACACCACCATGGGTCTGAACATGATGGATCCGGGTAACTGGCTGAACATGGCCAACTCCATGACTCAACCCGGCGCTTATTCCAATGTCGCCGCGTTTGCCGATCCGAATGTGTACACCAAGTGGCTGGCCGCATCCCTGGATCCCAACTTCTACACCGCGCTGCTGACCCAGTTGTCCGACCCGGGCAAACTGATGCGCTGGGCGATGTCCCCGCTGGACCCCAAGGTCATGGCCATGCTGTTGAAGACCATCGACCCGAACATGTATGTCAAGTGGATGATGTCCCCCCTCGACCCGCGCGCTCTGCAACTGATGATGGCGCCGGTCAACCCCAACCTGTACATGGGCTGGCTGGGCGCTTCGATGAACCCCGGTTCTTACGGCGAAACCTGGAAAGGCTTCCTGAGCCCCACCGGCTATGCCGCACCCGCCGTCGCTCCGGCTGCCGCCGCGACGCCCTGGGTCGCTCCGACTGTCGCCAATCCGTTCGATCTGAACGCCTTGACCCAGATGTTCCAGTTCCCGGCCCCGGCTGCTGGTCAGCCTTATGGCTTCCCGTTCCCGGTTCCGGCTGCTCCGGCTGCCCCGGCTGCTCAGTAATCAGCCTTGCTGACTTGAAAAACGGCTGCCGAGGCAGCCGTTTTTTTTTGCCCGTACGATGTACTCGGGCGAAATCCTCACCAACACAATTCACTCGCGCCGCCAAAGCGTTCCGTGCGGTCCATCCTCCAGAATCACTCCAACCGCCTTGAGCTCATCGCGGATCGCGTCGGAACGCTTGAAATCCCGGGCTTTGCGCGCGGCCAGGCGCGCTTCGATCATCGCTTCGATGCGACCCGCGTCATATCCATCGGCTGCGTCATCGGCGAGTCCGGCTTGCATGAATTGCTCCGGTTGGCGTTGCAGCAATCCCAGGATGCCCGCCAACGACTTGAGCAAAATCAGGGATGAGCGCGCCGCGCCAGGGTCGGTCACTCGCCAGCGATTCGCTTCGGCCGCCAGATCGAACAATACCGCCAAGGCTTCAGGGGTATTGAAATCGTCATCCATCGCCGCCTGAAAACGCGCGGCATAGGAATTGCTCCAATCCAGCTCGAGCGGCGCCGCGTCAAGGCCTCCCAGATCGACACCCCGCAACGCCGTGTAGAGCCGGGTCAGTGCCGCCTTTGCGTCGTCCAGATGCTGATCCGAATAGTTCAGCGGACTGCGGTAGTGCGCGCGCAGGATGAAAAACCTCACCACTTCGGCGTCGTACTTTTCCAGCACCTCGCGGATCGTGAAGAAGTTGCCCAGGCTCTTCGACATCTTTTCGTCATCGACGCGCACGAAGCCGTTGTGCAACCAGTAATTGACGAACTTGCAGTCATGCGCGCCCTCGGACTGGGCGATTTCATTCTCATGGTGCGGAAACTGCAAATCCTGACCGCCGCCGTGGATATCGAAATGCTTGCCGAGCAGATCGGCCCCCATCGCGGAACATTCAATATGCCAGCCCGGTCGCCCCGCGCCCCAGGGTGAAGGCCAGGCTGGTTCGCCCGGCTTGGCGGCCTTCCAGAGCACGAAATCCATCGGATCGCGCTTGTGCGGATCGACCTCGACGCGTTCACCGGCGCGCAAATCCTCCAGCGACTTGCCGGACAGATGGCCGTAATCGGCAAAGCTCTGCACCGCATAGTAGACATCGCCATTCGTGGCGGCATAGGCGTGTCCGCGTTCGATCAGCGTCTGTATCATGTTCAGCATGTTGCCGACATATTCGGTGGCGCGCGGTTCGTGATCCGGCGGCAACACACCCAGCGCCGCGCTGTCTTCATGCATCGCCGTGATGAAACGCTCGGTCAGCGCGGTAAACGGTTCGCCATTGTCCCGCGCGCGCTTGATGATCTTGTCGTCGATGTCGGTGATGTTGCGCACGTAGGTGACCTGATAGCCGACGCCGCGCAACCAACGCGTCACCATGTCGAACACCACCAGCACCCGCGCGTGTCCGAGATGGCAATAGTCGTACACGGTCATGCCGCAGACATACATGCGCACCTGACCGGGCGTGATCGGCTGGAAAACTTCCTTTTTGCGCGTCAGCGTATTGTGCAGCGTCAGCATCAGCCCTGCCCCTTGGCCCAAATGTCCTTCAGCCCCACGGCACGGTTGAAAACCAGCCTCTCTCCCGGCCGGTGGTCCACCCGGTCGGTGCAGAAATAGCCCAGCCGTTCGAACTGGTAGTGGGTCTCCGGCGCGGCGTTCGACACGCTGGCCTCGATCCAGCCTTGCACAACGCGCAGGGAGTCCGGATTGAGGAAATCGAGAAAATCCCGGTCCTTGTGGCCATCCGGTTCGGCATCGCTGAACAAACGCTCATACAAGCGCACCTCCACCGGGCGGGCATGTTCAGCCGCAAGCCAATGGATGACGCCCTTGACCTTGCGCCCCTGCGGATTCTTGCCCAGCGTGTCGTGATCGATGCTGCAACGCAACTCCAGCACGTTGCCCACCGCATCGGTGACCACTTCCTCGCACTTGATCACATAGGAATAACGCAGACGCACCTCGCCACCCGGCGACAGACGCTGCCATCCCGGCGGCGGCGTAGCGGAAAAATCGTCCTGTTCGACCCAGATTTCACGGCCGATCGGCACCTCGCGCTCGCCGAACTCCGGATGATTCGGGTGAAAACCGGCATTGCGCGCGCTGGTAACACCATCCTGGTAGTTCGTCAGCACCACCTTGAGCGGATTGACTACCGCCATCACGCGCGGCGCCTTGGCTTCCAGATCCTCGCGTATGCAGCCTTCCAGCACCGCCATGTCGATGACGTTTTCCGATTTCGAAATACCGATCCGTCGGGCGAATTCGCGAATACCGGCTGGCGTGTAGCCGCGCCGGCGCATCCCGTGGATGGTGGGCATGCGCGGATCGTCCCAGCCCGACACCAGGCCTTGAGTAACCAGTTGATTCAGCTTGCGCTTGCTGGTCACCGTGTAATGCAGTTCAAGCCGGGAGAACTCGATCTGCCGCGGATGCGAAGGGACCGGCAACTGGTCGAGCACCCAGTCATAAAGTGGCCGATGATCTTCGAATTCCAGCGTGCATAAAGAATGGGTAATATTTTCCAACGCATCCGAAATACAGTGCGTGTAGTCATACATCGGATAGATCACCCAGGTATCGCCGGTGCGTATGTGATGCGCGCGTTTGATCCGATAGATCACCGGATCGCGCAGATTGATGTTCGGCGAGGCCATGTCGATCTTGAGCCGCAGCGTCCGGCTGCCGTCGGCGAATTCACCGGCCTTCATGCGCCGGAACAGATCCAGATTGTCCGCCGCCGAGCGGTCTCGGCAGGGGCTGTCCCGCCCGGGCTGGGTCAACGTGCCGCGGTACTCGCGCATTGCCTCGGCCGTCAGGTCGTCGACATAGGCCAGGCCTTTTTCAATCAGGATTTCGGCATAGTCGTACAAGGCCTGGAAATAATCCGAGGCCCAGCGCACCGGTCCGTTCCATTGAAACCCCAGCCAGCACACATCCTCCTGGATGGACAGCGCGTATTCCTCGCTCTCTTTCTCCGGATTGGTGTCATCGAAGCGCAGATTGCAGACGCCCCGATAATCTTCCGCCAGGCCGAAATTCAGACAGATCGACTTGGCGTGACCGATATGCAGATAACCATTGGGTTCCGGCGGAAAGCGTGTGGCGATTCCGCTGTGCTTGCCGCTGTCGAGGTCGTTTTCAATGATGGAACGGATGAAGTGCTGCACCGGCGCGGTGGATACTGTGGCGTGGTCGTTCATGAGACGAATGAGTCAATCGGAACAGGATTTATCGGACTGCTTGTGTGGCAACAGACTGGGACGAGTGTCATCGACTACTTTGAGATGCGCCCGGCGGAGGCTAGAATTCGCGGGTCCCGGCATCACTGCCATGAACTACCGCAAAACGCCGAAAAGAATAGCACACATGACCCTTAATCGTTTTTCCCTCCTGTTTCTCGCAGCCCTGCTGTCCGGGTTCGTCCATGCCGCGCCGGCCACTGTCCAGGAAGCCAACCAGGCCTTCCGTCAAGGCAACAATCGGGCCGCGCTCGAAAAGGTCAACGGCTTCCTGACCGCCAACCCCAAGGATGCTCAGGGCAGATTTCTGAAAGGGTTGATATTGACCGAACTGAATCGCTATCCAGAAGCGATCAAGGTGTTTTCCGAACTGACCCAAGACTACCCGGAATTGCCTGAACCCTATAACAATCTGGCGGTGCTCTATGCCGCTCAAGCCGATTACGAGCGTGCCAAGAACAGTCTGGAGATGGCCATCCGCACTCACCCCAGCTACGCCACCGCGCATGAAAATCTGGGTGACATCTACGCCAAAATGGCATCGCAAGCTTACGACAAAGCCTTGCAACTGGATAAATCGAATACCTCGGCGCTAACCAAGCTGTCACTGATTCGCGACCTGTTCAGTCCGACTCCGCGTCCGCAGGAGCCGAGTAAGGTCGTCGAGGCCGCGCCGGAGCACACCAAGCCAGCCCCGTCCGAAGAGGAAACCGCAACCGATCAGGAAGCCACCCCGGCCGACGACGCCAAACCGGCCGTCACGACCATTGATCCGAAAGCGCAAATCGAGCGCACTGTGCGGGCATGGGCCGAGGCCTGGAGCGCGCGCGACGCGGATGCCTATCTAGCGTTCTACAGCGATCGATTCAAGACACCGCGCGGACGCGCTTTCAGTGCCTGGGCGGAAGAACGGAAATCCCGTGTAACGCGCCCTGAATTCATCAAGGTCAGCTTCGATCAATTGCAGATCTCTTTAAAAGGCAACACCGCGCAGGCCAGTTTCGTCCAACAATACGAGTCGAACATCCTCAAGGACACCAGCCGCAAAACCCTGACGCTGACTCGTGAAGGCGCAGCCTGGAAGATCGTCGAAGAGCGATGAAATCGGTTCTTTTCACCTCTGCTCATTTCATCCGGGACCTGTTCCAGGCGTTTGTCGCGGCGCTGTTGCTTGCCGCCTCGCCCTGGATACAGGCCAACGATATCCTGTCGTCGCAGCCGATCCTGCTGGCCGCCGCCGACACCTCGCGTTTATCTCTCCCCAGCATGGCATTGTCGCCGGACTCGCTGATTTCCAAAGCGATTCAGGATATCCGCGCCAGCCGACTCGACGACGCGCTGCATGAGGTCAACCGGGCCATCGCGTTGCGTCCGGATTTCAAACTTGCCCACCTGATTCGCGGCGATCTGCTGCTGGCCAGAGCCCGCCCGATCTCCGGGCTGGGCTTCGGCTCTACGGCGAACAAGCAATCCTTGACCGATCTGCGCGAGGAAGCCCGCGTGCGACTGTTGCGCTATATCGACCAGCCGGGTCCTGACCTGTTTCCTCGCCAGATACTGCAACTTGCGCCAGACCAGAAATTCGCCCTGCTTGCCGATACTTCGCGCGCGCGCCTGTACCTGATCGAAAACATCAACGGCGAACCGCACCTCAAGTCCGACTTCTATATGACCATAGGCAAGAACGGCACCGACAAGCGCGTTGAAGGCGACAAACGCACGCCGATGGGCGTCTATCGAATAACCGACCAACTGCCGCGCGCCAGCCTGGCTGATTTGTACGGTGACGGCGCCTATCCGCTGAACTACCCCAATGAGTGGGACAGGCTGCACAACCGCGGTGGGCACGGTATCTGGCTGCATGGCGTACCCTCCAACACCTATAGCCGTCCGCCGCGTTCCAGCGATGGTTGCGTGGTGGTCGCCAATCCCGACCTGAAGGAGCTTTCGCGCTGGATCAAGGTCGGCTCGACGCCGGTCATCATTACCGAGCGAACCGAATGGGTGCCTAGAGAGGAATGGGAACGCAGCCGCGATGACATGCTTGGGCGCTTGCATGCCTGGCGCGAAGATTGGGAAGCGCGCGATCCCAACCGCTTTCTTCGCCACTACAGCCATTCGATGATCAAAGGCGAGAGCTCGAACTGGGCGCGCGACAAACGCCGCAACATTCTGGACAAGGAATGGATTCGACTCGAATTGAGCGACATCAACCTGTTCCTCTTCGCCAACGATGAGATGGCCTATGCCGAATTCATTCAACGCTACAACAGCAACAAACTTGCCAGCACTTCCACCAAGCGTCTGTATTGGAAACTCGAACAAGGCACATGGCGGGTAGCCTTGGAAAAAGCGCAAGATATCCCCGCAACAATCAATCTTGCAAAGCGAAATTAAATGATCAACACCTCACGTCGCTCTCTATTACTGCTTGCGTTGACGGCATCCTGGGCAGGTCTCGCCAGCGCCGCCGCGCAAGCGCCCACTCCATCCGCAAATCGAAAGGTCAGCATGGTCAAACTGCAAACCAACTTTGGTCCCATCACACTGGAACTTGATGCCAAAGCCGCCCCGGAAACCGTTGCCAACTTCTTGCAGTACGTCAAGGACGGCCACTATGACGGCACCATTTTTCACCGCGTCATCGATGGCTTCATGATCCAAGGGGGCGGCTTCACCGCCGACATGGAACAGAAGCCGACGCGCGCCCCGGTGCGGAACGAAGCGCAGAACGGCCTGAAGAATCTCGCCTACAGCATTGCCATGGCGCGCACGCCCGATCCGCATTCGGCCAGCAGCCAGTTCTTCATCAACATTGCCGACAACGCCTTTCTGGATTTCCGCGCCGCCAATTCCCAAGGCTACGGCTACTGCGTATTCGGCAAAGTGACTGAAGGCCAGGATGTCGTCGATCGCATCCGCAAGGTACGCACCGGCATGCGTGGCGGCCACCAGGATGTGCCGGTCGAAAACGTGATCATCGAGCACGCGGAAATCATCGAAGGCTGATAACGGGCAACGCGCCAATCCGCGTCATGTCCGAGCCGTCAATCAGCTTGTTCATTTCCGACCTGCATCTGACGCCTGAGCGTCCGTTGCCGGTTCGGTTGTTTGATCGCTTCATCAAGGAAATCGCTCCCGGCGCGCAAGCTCTCTACATCCTCGGCGATTTTTTCGAAGCCTGGGTCGGTGATGATACTCTGGATCAGCCGTTCAATCGGGCTATCTGCGATACCTTGAAATCGCTGGCATCGACTGGCGTCGAGGTGTTCTTCATGCCTGGAAATCGGGATTTTCTGGCTGGAACGAAATTCGCCAGGGCGGCGAAACTGACGCTGCTCGCCGACCCCGTCGAAGTCACTCTGCATGGAACGCCAACACTGCTCGCGCACGGCGATCAATTCTGCACCGATGACACCGACTACCAAGCCTTCCGTCGGCTGGTACGCGACCCCGAGTGGCAACGCCAGTTTCTCGCCCAACCGTTGCCTCAGCGTCTGGCGTTGGCGAACTCGCTACGCGAGCGCAGCGAACATGCCAAAGCCGACAAGAAACCGGAGATCATGGATGTCAATCCCGCCAGCATCGAAGCCATCCTGGCGAGGCATGCGGTGCGGCGCATCATTCATGGTCATACCCATCGTCCCGCCCGCCATGAATTACAGGTCGATGGCCGGAGTTGCGAACGCTGGGTATTGCCCGACTGGTATGAAACCGGCGGCTACCTGACTTGCGACGCATCCGGCTGTCGTCTGTCGACTTTCCCCTGATCTTCGCCATGCGTCAAACTACGGGTATAACCCGCCGGTAACTCGAACAGTTCGGGGCGTGACGGTAGACGCTGGTGACCCTGATAGACGCGCGTCCGACCATCCCAATAGCGGATCGCCAGCGGCAGACCTCGGCCATATTCGATTCCCGGGGCATGTATATCCAGCGCCAAGACACAGAGCTGACGCTGATCCAGCGGGGTATCGAGCCACACCACCGCCTGTCTGGCGGCCAATGCGCGACGAAAATCGGCGAGCAGCCCGGCTTCATGCATCAGCTTGGGCGCCGACTTGAATTCAGCGCACAGCACATCGTTGAGCCGTACCTGAACCAGGACGCCTGCGTCACTGTCCATTTCGTCCTGGGTCAATCTCCAGTCCTTCGGCCAGACATCAGCAGGCTTGCCTGCGGGCTTGCCAGAACCCGCGCGGGTCACGCGTCGATCACCGGGCGAGACATGCCAGATTTCCCGCGATGCCCGATCAAACAGCACGAAGCCCTGATCTTCCCGCCCGAAATCCATGCGCATTCGCTCCCCGAGCACAAGAATGCGGCTGATGAATGACGCCTGTTCAGGTTCGCGATCGGTAAAGCGCAGCTCGGTCATCATCTGATCGAGCTGATGGGCCAGTTTCAGTTTGAGCGGCACTGTCGCCGCCGACACCATCGGCGGCAAGCACAGCAGCGTACAGGCCAGGACAAGCTTGCAGCCGGCTCTCACCTCAATCTCCTCGCGACACGTGACCCTGAAACTAAAAAGCCCCTGTATCAGGGGCTCTGGGGAAACCGCTCAAACGCGCATCAGCGCGCCCCGCCCGCCACCTCGGTCAGCGTGCCATGAATAATGCTGGGCGCTTCGACGATACGCATGAAACTGCCCATGCCGACCGCCGGCCAGCCCAAGGCAATCCGAAAACGCGCGAACAGGTGGCCCGCCTTGTTGTTCACGACATAGATCTCGTAAGGCAACGCCGCGATATTGTCGACTCCGGCGGTTTTCACCCACCACCCCTCGCCCTCCTTGGGATCGTTCATCGCCACGCCAAATACCGCAATCTGCTTGTCCGGCATGATGATCTCGTAGACCTTGCTGGTCTTGCCCACGCCACGCGCCAGATTATCCTGTATGGTCTTGACCGCATCTTCAAACGCCAGATGCTCCAGCAACACGTTTTTGTCCGACTCGAAACCCTCCATGCCGAACATGTACTGGTAGTCAGCCAGGTCCTTGCGATCGACATCGCCGCCAAACGCCTTGCCGGCGCCCAGCGCCTTGCTCAACTTGGCTTGCGTGGATTTGACGGTTTTATCGGCCAGAGGATATTGCTTGCGGAAATAGGCGCGCAACCAGTATTCCAGATTCATGTAAGACACCGAACCATCCGCTTTGACGCCGATCCGAATCGGCGCGCCTACGATGCTGGCGCCACCCAAGCGGCGCACGGTATCGAGCAAGTTCTTGTCGGTCACCACCAGCACCCCGGTACCGGCAAGTCCGGACGGCATGTATTTTCCGACGACATTGAAACCGGCTTTGGTCAGCTTGGATTCAACTTGATTCAGAACCGATTGAACCTCGCCAGCCGTGACCTTGCCGCCCTGAAAATACGGAGAAAGGGCCATGGCCATGGGCGCCCAGAAAATCAATACCGCTACAGCGAAAAATCGTTTCATCGTGACTTCCGGTGAGATATGGGACAGATTGGTATTTTAAACAAAAAAGCCGGGGGAGCCCCGGCTTATCTGTGGTTCAGCATGAAAGGAAGAGCTTACATTTTCCAAGCATAGGCGATGCCGATGGCGTCTTGATGCATTTTGATCTTCTCCGTTGTAGTACCCGGAGCGCCAAAATTTGTCAGGAATGAGGTACCGGTAACATCATTCTCGAAACCATGCATATAGGACATCGTCCACTCACCACCCGACGCCGTGGTATAGGTAAAACCGAGAGTCAAATGGTTCTGAATGACACCAGGGGCCAGAATATTGAACGTGACATCACTTGCTCGGATAGGGTTATCACCATGATTGATACCGGCACGCAGCACAAGATTCTTGCTGTAACCATATTCGACGCCTAATTTCCAGACGTCGATATCCCGCCATCCAAAACCGGCGCCGTTACTACCACCCAGGCACATGGTCAGGTCGCCAAACATGCATCCACCAAGGTTAGACATGGGGTTGCTGATGGAACTGACACCACCGTAGTTGATCCGCTGGTAATCCAGCGCAACCATGATCTGCGGGTTAACCTGTATCGCAACGCCAAGGTTGTAGTTCTCTGGAATATCGAAGTCGCCGCCTTCCGCAAACAATCCTTGATAATCGTCAAATTCTGAAAAACGCATCTTTGATGCATAAGCCGCACCGATCGTTACATTGGGCGACACTTTTCCCATATAGCCAACCCGAACACCAAAGCCAGTGGCTCGATCATGGTCGTTGTTGGAGACATCTGCCGGGCTGGTCGAAAATCCTGCAAATGGTTGAATTCCCCTGGCTTCGAAAAATTGCACACCCAACAGCGGAGAAATGCCGATCGCATGATCAGGTGCAACCTTATAAGCCAGAGTCGGAGCAACGATCAACTGCATCAGATCCACGCCAAGCCCGCCACTTCCACACAAGAGATTGCCAGCACCGGCATTGCCGAATCCAGCGCAGTTACCCGCAGCTATTTGACCACCAGGATAATCCGAGTTCATGCCGCCATTGCCGTACACCGTAACCCCGAGCGCCAAGTCCGGGCGAACCATTTTGTTGTAGCCGAACTCGGGAACCAGAAAAATTTCGGAATCACTTTCCACAGCGGCATCGAATGGACCATTAGTACTACCCGCAACCCCTGCACTGCCGGTGCGTGATGACTCACGAATCGGACTGAAAATATCCACGCCAAGATCCATCCGGTTCCCGACAAAAACGCCCTTAGCAGGATTTACGGCCCCCCCAAAAGCGTCATTCGCGGTGGCGGTTGCCGCCCCCCCCATGCCCTTGGCTTTCATGCCATAGCCATGAGAAAAATAACCGTTGGTAGCAAAAGAAGAACCCGCGAAGCCGATGGCGGCCAGGGCGAGCAATAGTTGGGTCTTGCGCATAGAGTGTTTCCCCTCGAAAACGATGTGATTGGTTTGACTACGTTTTTACAACGGGTTGGATGGTAATCAGCCCCTCTCGCTACCGCAAGGAATAAACCCTGCCGAATAGCCCCCACTCTCGGAATAAATACGATGTCGAGGCCGCATGCAATAAAAAAAGCCACCCTGGGGTGGCTTTTTAGTACAACTGAACCAGCTTCAGATATACAAACAAATATCCGTTTCACCGGCAAATTCGAAGAAGGTCGCGGCACCGCCATACTCGACGCCATCAATGAAATCGCTGTGATCGAAACCAAACAATTCGACCGTCATCTGGCAGGCGATGAACTTGACTTCCGCTTCCTGGCACAGCTCGCGCAGTTCGGGGATGCTGGCGACGCCGTTGTTCTTGATGGTTTGCTTCATCAGAACAGTGGCGACCGATTCGTAACCCGGAACCAGGGATTGAATCGCATTCGGCATGTTCCAGTTGATGCCGCGAAACCATTTCGGTCCGAACGGCATCTTCATCGGCATGCCGGGATTGCCCAACGGGCTGACCTTGAGGCCGGAAAGATCCTTGCGCAGCATCTGAAGGCCGTAGAAGGTAAAGAAAATCTGGGTTTCATAACCCAGGGCGGCGGCTGTGGAAGCCAGGATGAACGGGGGATAAGCCCAATCCAACGTGCCCTTGGTTGCGATGATCGCCATCTTTTTTTGATCGTCCATCAGACCACCTCTTGAATCTTGCGGTTTATAACCATGCCGAGAACTGGCAACCTATCCAGGCTGGATTTACTTCTTTTTGATGAAGAAGGTGTATTCGCTGCCCGCTTCGGAAGAAGCCAGCAGTTCATTGCCGGTTTGCTTGGCGAACGCGGCGAAGTCTTTGACCGAGCCCGGATCGGTGGAAACCACCTTCAGAACTTGACCGCTGGTGCAGTCGTTCAAGGCTTTCTTGCAACGCAGGATGGGCAGGGGACAGTTGAGGCCACGTGCGTCGAGTTCTTTATCAAATTCCATACTTGCTCCTTCACAAAATCAGCAGATGCTAAAAAAGACGGCGTAATTTACCCGGGTTACGCGGGGATTGCAACGACGTGAAGAAACGTCGCAATAACCGGGAGAAATGATCAGGAAAGCGCGGCGAGCGGTTTGCCCGAACGCGCCCAGGCCATGATCCCGCCAGCCAAGTTGTGCATATTGTCGAAACCCTTGGCGGCCATGAATGCGCAAGCTTGGGCCGATCGCGCGCCGGAGTTGCAATAGATCACTACCGGTTTGTCCTGGGGAATGTCGGCGGCACGCAACGGCAGCAAATGCAGAGGAATATGGATCGCTCCATCGATCACCCCCCGTGATACCTCGCCTTCGGTGCGCACATCAATAAGATGAATCTGGTCTTTGCCCGCTTCCAGAGCCTCGACATCTAGTTCTTTGATATTGTACATGCCAAACATTGATTTTCCTCCGAAGCCAAAATATTAGAATTTTCTAATTTACTAGTTTTTCCCTTGTTTATCAAGCATTTCCGCGACAACGGATAAACCACGAGGCCGCGACTTCAGAGCCCATGCGGCATGTATCAACTCACAGGCAATGGCAGAATCGGCTGCGCATCACTTGCCCATTCAGTCAGACGGATCGAGCAAGCAATCTGGGCAAGCGCGCCAGTAAATGTATAATCCGCGCCCGCAATGTCGCTGCAGTAGCTCAGTTGGTAGAGCAACTGATTCGTAATCAGTAGGTCGGGGGTTCGATTCCTCTCTGCAGCACCACACCCAACACCCTACATCAAAGCCCCACTCCGTGACCCATCCTCAGATGCTATCCCTCCTCGAAGCCGATATGGCCGAGGTTGACAGGGTCATTCGCGCGCGCCTGCATTCTGATGTCGCGCTAGTCAGGCAGGTATCGGAGTACATCATTCAAAGCGGCGGCAAACGCTTGCGGCCGGCACTTGTGGTACTCGCAGCCAAAGCCTTGGGATATCGAGGCGTACAACACCATGAAATGGCTGCCGTGGTGGAATTCATCCATACCGCCACCCTGCTGCATGACGATGTAGTCGACGCCTCCGATCTGCGTCGCGGTCGTGACACCGCCAATGCCTTGTTCGGCAATGCAACCAGCGTACTGGTCGGAGACTTCCTCTATTCGCGCGCTTTCCAGATGATGGTATCGGTGAAGAACATGCGTGTCATGGAGGTGCTGTCCGACGCAACCAACATCATCGCCGAGGGCGAAGTCCTGCAGTTGATGAACTGCAACGACCCGAATATCGACGAAGCCGCCTACTTGCGCGTCATTCGCTACAAGACCGCCAAGTTGTTCGAAGCCGCCGGCCGCCTGGGCGCCTTGGTCTGCAACGCACCGCGCGAAGTCGAGGATGCGCTGGGCAGTTATGGCATGCATCTCGGCACCGCATTCCAGATCATTGACGATGTACTTGATTATTCCGGTGAAACGGACTTGATCGGCAAAAATGTCGGCGATGATCTGGCTGAAGGCAAACCCACACTGCCGCTGCTGTTCGCCATGAAACACGGCACACAACAAGAAGCCGATATCATTCGTGATGCAATCACCAAGGGCGACTCAAGCAATTTCCAACGCATACTGGCAATTGTCCGGAACACTGGCGCGCTGGAACATGCGCAACGTCAGGCCGAAGCGGAATCGAAGTTGGCAACTGCCGCATTATCCGCTTTGCCTTCTAGCCAATACAAAGAAGCTTTGCTACAATTATCGGCCTTCGCGGTAACACGTGAATTCTGACAGTTACGCCATCGTTTCCTTACAGGATTGCGAACTGTAAACAGTATCAATTACCGCTGCATTGCAGCGGCAACCAACACCATTCGGGGTGTAGCTTAGCCTGGTAGAGCGCCACGTTCGGGACGTGGAGGCCGGAGGTTCGAATCCTCTCACCCCGACCATTTTTTGTACCCTTCTCTGGAACTACGCCTTGTTCGCCAAACAGCAACGCTGTTTGGCGCCACATCAATCCGGCTCGGCAAGCAGTTTTTCCAGTTGCGCGACGGCTTCGGGGCTGTCCCATTCAATCGAGCCGAACAAGCCTAAACGCAGATTTCCCCGCTTGTCGACGACATAGCTGGTCGGAAATGCAAACACTTTCCAGGATTTAAGCAATTCACCTTCCCGATCCAGCAATATCGGGAAGTTCACCGGCACCTGCCGCAGAAAAGCGTTGATTTCTTCGGGGCTCTCGCCCTCGTTGACACCGAGTATCGTGAATGGCCTTCCGTCCATCTTGCTCATCAACCGAGACATAGACGGCATCTCCTTGCGGCAAGGCGGGCACCAGACCGCCCAGAAATTGACCAGCACAACCTTGCCACGCAACTGCCCGAGATCAACGCCGGGGCCGGCCAGGGAAGGCAACGCTAGCGGAGGCGCCGGTTGCACCGGCAAGGCTTTCAGTTCCGCCGCCGCGAGCGGCTGCGCCAACAACGTAACAATCCAAAAGAACATCCAGCTTCGCATCATTTTTCCTTGTGTATCAGGGGCTGCATGGCATCGAGAAGCATCTGTCCCAAGCGTTCGCCGGCGGCCATTTCTTGCTCGGTAATATCGCCGCGCCGATAGAAACCATCGCGCAGCCCTGGCAGAACATTGATCCGCACCCGGCTTCCAGCGCGCTCCAACACCTGTTTGAGACGATCTCGCCACCAATAGCCCGCCGAAGACTTGGGCTGCAAGATCACCATATCCAGCCGTGTGCGATCGACTATCGGGTCGTAATCCGGTTCCTGGCCAGGCGTCAGTTCCTGATACAACAGTGGGAACATCAGCAAAGCCCCGTCCACCACCTCAACGACGCCCTGACCGAAGCGCTCCCGCCAGCTCTCGACAGTTCGCAGCAACACGCTGGCCACGCGACCTGTCGAGATCAGCACGATTCGGCGTTCCGGATTGCGCTGTCGCACCTGTTCCAGCCAATCCGCCAGATCCTGATCCGGAATCTGACTCCAACTGCTGGGCAACAACGGCAGAAAATAAGGTGCCAGCATATCCGTAACCCAGGTCTCCACACCCTGAGCCGCCATGTCGGCAGCGGCTTGGTGTTCTTCTTTCGTGCGCCCGAATTGACCGGTCAGCCAAATCGCTATGACGCCGCTTTCCGCGGCATAACGCTGACTGACGATCTGCACCCCGGAAGGCAATTCAATCGCTACGTTGTTTGACGTCGCACAAGCATAGCCGCTTGCCGTCAATAGACCGCACAGCGCGAAAATGCGCCATGCCAACATCCCGAGCCAACCATCACCGTAATGACTTCGCATCCTCATAATTGAACCTGTCCATTGTTATGTCGGTCAATGTAACTGATAACCAGCGCCGCAGCCTTGGTACGTCTTGCCTGCCGGAGCCCGGCGCCGCCCTCCTCCGGGCGCTCACCGGGAATTCAAACATTTGAGGCTTTAACACTTTGAAAATACGGACTATGCTGATAGAAGATCAGACCAAGTTCGGTCTACTTATAATGTTCCGCAATTGGAACACTGCTTGGCTGTCCAGTTTCGAGCAGTGCCTACGCAAAGGAGTTGCATCATGGAAATTTCCACAGTGGGTTTGCAATCCGGGGTAGCGTCGAGCATCTCCCCGCAAACGCTTGCGCAGCCGCAAGAACAGGTTGCGCGCAATTTGCGTAGTGACAGAGAGCGTGATGACGCGACGCGAGCCAATGATCAGGTCACGTTGAGCGGCGCTTCACGGCAGGTTGCCGCGCGCGAAACCGAACGGGTCGTACCGCAGTCCGAGGTCGCCGCGTCCGCGGACAGATCGCAACAAACGGACCGGGTGGAACAGGTTCGGCAAAACCAGATCGAGTCGCAACGCGATGAGCAACCTGTGCCGCGCTCGGTTGCGCGCGCGCTGGAAACCTATACGCAAGCCGCGGCCTTGAGTAGCTGATCGCGGCAGCCGGATCGTCATGGAAGTCGGCGCCGCCACCTCCTCCAGTTATCTTCCGTCGCAGTTCGCGGAAGCGCGACAGGCAAAAGGCTTGGCGCGTGAAGTTTCCGGCGCCCGAGAAAACACTGCAAAAATAGGCGGGGAGCGCCAGGAAAGCGGAAATCCACGTTCGTTGGTTGCGAGCTATCCTGACGATACGAAACTGTCGCAAGCCACCAAGCCAGCGGATGCTCCTGAGCCCAACAGCTTGCGCAACGAAGTGGAGTATCGCTCTGCCGAACAAGCTCGTGAGACGCAGGCCCCTCGGCATGCCGCATCTTCACAGGCTGGTGGCTCGATCAAACTGGACGTTGAAGACGGCAATCGAGTCATGAAAGTATTCGACAGCAAAGATGTGCTGATTTACCAACTCCCCCCCAAGGGAGCCCTGATGCTGATCAAGGCCCAGGAACAGGAACAGCAGTCACAGGTTCAGACCAGCGCTTGATCGCAAATTCGCTGTCGTTTTGACAGGGTTCGCCTCATACAATGGCGAGCATGTCGGATCAATCTCCCCCACCCTACGCCAAACTGTCTCCGGATACGGTCCTTGATGCATTGGACAGTATCGGCCTGCGCACTGACGGTCGTCTGCTGGCGCTCAACAGTTTTGAAAACCGCGTCTATCAGATCGGCCAGGAGGAAGGCGCGCCGGTGGTGGCCAAGTTCTACCGGCCCGAACGCTGGTCGGATGCCGCGATTCTTGAAGAACATGCCTACACGCTGGAACTGGCCAGCCGCGAGATTCCGGTGGTGCCGCCGCTGCTCTTGGCAAATGGCGCCAGCCTGCACAGCCACCAGGGGTTTCGCTTTGCCGCGTATCCGCGCCACGGCGGACGCATGCCTGAATTCGATCACAGCGACACGCTGGAATGGATGGGGCGGTTCATCGGCCGCATCCACGCGGTTGGCGCGCTGCAGCCCTATCTGCACCGCCCGACGCTGGATATCGCCAGTTTCGGCGAGGAACCGCGCGCCTTCCTGCTCGCGGGACATTGGCTGCCGGACGACTTGCTGCCCGCCTGGCACAGCGTCATCGACCAGGCGCTGGACAACGTTCGCGACTGTTACGCGCGCGCCGGCAAGGTCGCCCATCTGCGCCTGCATGGCGACTGCCATGCCGGCAATGTGCTGTGGACCGATGACGGCCCGCACTTTGTCGACTTCGACGACAGTCGCATGGGGCCGGCCATTCAGGATCTATGGATGCTGCTTTCCGGCGACCGCGCCGACATGATCCGGCAACTTGCCGATGTGCTGGCCGGCTACGAGGATTTTTGCGCATTCGACACGCGTGAACTGTATCTGCTGGAAGCCTTGCGCACCTTGCGACTGATCCATCATGCCGCGTGGATCGCCCGGCGCTGGCGCGATCCCGCGTTCCCCGCCGCCTTCCCGTGGTTCAACACCCAGCATTACTGGCAGGATCGCATTCTGGAATTGCGCGAGCAGATCGCATTGATGCAGGAACAACCGTTATGGCCCATTTAACCTACTTTTCCGTGGAGCAACGCCCATGTGCGGCATAGCCGGAGAATTGCGTTTTGACGGGCAGCCCCCGGACCGCGCCAGACTGGAAAAAATGGTTGCCAAGCTGGCGCGGCGCGGCCCGGACGGCGAAGGCCTGCATCTCGCCGGACCGATTGCGCTGGGGCATCGCCGTCTGGCGATCATCGATCTCAGCGAACGTTCCCGCCAGCCGATGCTGGATGCCGAACTCGGTCTGGCGCTGGTGTTCAACGGCACGATCTACAACTACCCGCAGTTGCGCGCGGAGCTGATAGCCAAGGGCCATGTGTTTCATTCCGATGGCGATACCGAGGTCATCCTGCGCGCTTATGCACAATGGGGCGAACACTGCGTCGAACACCTGCATGGCGCTTTCGCCTTCGCGGTTTGGGACGCGGGTTCGCAAAGCCTGTTGCTGGCGCGCGACCGGCTCGGCATCAAACCCCTGTACATCAGCCAAAACGCCACCAGCATCCGCTTTGCTTCAACACCGCAAGCCCTGCTGGCGAGCGCTGACGCGGACAACCTGATCGACACCCGCGTCGATCCCATCGCGCTGCATCATCACTTCACCTTGCATGCCGTGGTACCGGCGCCGCGCACCTTGATGAGCGGCATCCGCAAAGTGCCGCCGGCCAGCGTCTTGCACATCGATCGACACGGCCGGGCCCGCGAGCGTCTGTACTGGAAGCTCGACGCGCGTCGCCCGACCCAGGCGCTGGATGAAACCCAATGGACCGAGGCCATCCATGCCGCGCTGCGCGAGGCCGTGAAAAAACGCCTGCTGATCGCCGACGTCAAGGTCGGCGTCCTGCTGTCAGGCGGGCTCGATTCCAGTCTGCTGGTGGCGCTGCTGGCGGAACAGGGCGTCGACGATTTGATGACCTTCTCGGTCGGCTTCGAAGATCATCCGGATGAACGCGGCAACGAATTCGAGTATTCCGATGCCGTCGCCAAGTATTACGCCACCCGCCACCATCAGTTTCACATCCCCAACGACCAGGTGCTGGCGCGCTTGCCGGAAGCCGTCGAGCAAATGGCCGAACCGATGGTCGGCCAGGACGCCGTGGCGTTCTATCTGCTGTCGGAACAGGTGGCGCGCAGCGTCAAGGTAGTCCAGAGCGGCCAGGGCGCCGATGAAGTATTCGGCGGTTATTACTGGTATCCGCGCATGCACGAGGATATCAACGGCACGCCGCTGGAGCGTTTCCGTCGGCATTATTTCGACCGAGATCACGCCGAATTTCTGGAAACCGTTGCGCCGGCCTTTCATGGCGCCGACCATACCGCCGCGACCGTCGCCGCGCGACTTGGTGAAGCGAATGCCGACAGTTTCCTGGATCAGGTGCTGCGCATGGACACCACCATGCTGATTACCGATGACCCGGTGAAACGCGTCGACAACATGACCATGGCCTGGGGTCTGGAAGCGCGGGTGCCGTTTCTCGATCACCACCTGATCGAACTGGCGGCGAGCATGCCGCCAGAATTGAAGCTCGGTTCCGGCGGCAAGCATATTCTCAAGCGCATCGCCCGCGGTCTGCTGCCGGACGCGGTCATCGATCGCAAGAAGGGTTACTTCCCGATGCCGGCGTTGAAATATGTGCGTGGCGAGTTCCTCGATTTCATGGCCGACATCCTCAATTCTCATGCCTGTCGCAACCGCGGACTGTTTCAGCGCGCCTATGTCGACCAGCTCCTCGCCGCGCCGGAACAACATCACACCCGCATCCAGGGCAGCAAGCTGTGGCACCTGGCGCTGCTGGAGTTCTGGCTGCAACAACATCTGGATCAGGTTTGAACCTTGAATCTTGACAGCGGCGGGCTGAGCCCGGCCCGACACGGGCAATTGCAGCGTCTGCGCTGGACCGCGTTCAGCGTGGTCGGCCTGGCCTTCGTGCTGTCGTTTTTCCACCGTTTCGCCCCGGCGGCCATCGCCAGCGATCTGCGCGACGCGTTCCAGATCCAATCGGCGGCGCTGGGCGGACTGGCGGCAAGCTACTTTTATATCTACACGCTGATGCAGATCCCCACCGGCGTGCTGGCCGACACCCTCGGCCCGCGCCGAATCGTCGCCGCCGGCGGCATCATCGCCGGCTTGGGATCCATGCTGTTCGGTCTGGCCGACAGCTTCGGTCTGGCAACCGCCGGTCGCCTGCTGGTCGGCCTGGGCGTATCGGTCACTTTCATCGCCCTGCTCAAGCTCAACGCGGCGTGGTTCAACGAACGGCATTTCGGCACCCTGACCGGGCTCACCATCCTGCTCGGCAACCTTGGCGCGGTGCTGGCCGCCTCGCCGCTGGCCTGGGCCTTGGGCTATGCCAGTTGGCGCGACATTTTTGTCGTTGTCGGTCTGCTGTCGCTGATCCTCGCCGGACTATCCTGGTGGCTGGTGCGCGACGATCCGGCGCGGATCGGCCTGCCCAGCCTGCGCGAACTGGATGGCAAACAAGCGCATCCCGCGCATGACGGTCATTGGTACGACGGCCTGCTGCAAGTCGCCGGCAACCGCGCCACCTGGCCGGGCTTCTTCGTCAACATCGGCGTGTCCGGCACGCTGTTCGCCTTCGCCGGCCTGTGGGCGGTGCCGTTTCTGACCCAAGGCCACGCCATGGACCGCACCGCCGCCACCGCGCATACCTCGCTGCTGCTGGCGGCGTTCGCCGTCGGCGCGTTGTTCCTCGGCACCCTGTCGGATCGCCTGGGCCGGCGCAAACCGGTGATCATCGTCAGTTGCGGCCTGTATCTGATCTGCTGGTTGCCGTTGTTGCTCGGCTGGCAACTCCGCCCCGGCTGGAGTCATGCGCTGTTCGTGCTGATGGGCGCCGGCGCCGCCGGCTTCACGCTGACCTGGGCCTGCGCCAAGGAGGTCAACCGGCATGCGCTGTCCGGCATGGCCACCAGTCTGGTCAATACCGGCGCATTCCTTGGCGCGGCCATCCTGCAGCCTCTGGTCGGCTGGGCGATCGACCGCGCCGCCGGCGGCGCGGGTATGCCATTGACGCTGGCCGAGCACCAGGTCGGCATCGCGGTGCTGTTCGGCTTTGCGCTGTTCGGCTGGCTGGCCGGCTTTGCCTTGCGCGAGACCTACTGCCGCTACGCCACGGACGCGGCCTGATCGGCAATCTCGCCGCCCAGTTCGGTCACCCCGGCCCGCAGATAGTTGAACGCCGCATCCAGCAGCGCCACCGGTCCTTTCACGCCGAGGTCGATTTCATAGTAAAACCGGCGGGCGGGATCGATACGCGGCAAACTGTAAACCTTGACCCCGGGGAAACGCTGCTGCAGCGTATCCATCAGCGGCGTCAAAGTGCCTTCGTTCAAGCCGCGCACGAGCATGCCACGCTCCGCCTCCGCCGCCCCGCCGAACCAGGCATGGTAATAGGTATCCAGCAGCCACTCGATCATCGGCCAGGCCATCACCGGAAACCCCGGCACGAAATGATGCCGGCCCAGGCTGAAGCCGGGAATGCGATTGTAAGGATTGGGGATCAGCTCGGCGCCTTGCGGCAACTCGCCCATGCGCAAGCGTTCCGGGGTCAGCGGCTGGTTGATCTCGGCCATGTGCAGGGCGATCTGCTCGCGCGCGCCGGGATGCTCGACCAGCGGCACCCCCAGCGCGGCGGCGGCGGCCTGACGGGTATGATCATCCGGCGTCGCGCCGATGCCGCCGCAACTGAACACCACATCATCGCCGGCGAGGCTGCGGCGTAAAACCTCGGTCAAGCGCGAACGATCGTCGCCCAGATACTGCACCCAGGCCAAACCCAGACCGCGCGCGGCGAGCAGTTCGCGCAGTTTGGCGAAATGCTGGTCCTGGCGTTTGCCGGAAAGAATTTCGTCACCAATGACGATGAGTCCGATTGCCATAGCCTGCCTCCGATGGACTTGCGATTATCATCAAATTTTTGATGCAAGGAGTATCCGATGAGCGCGGAACTGGTTTGCTGGCGCTGCGGCGCCAGCCTCAAAGCCCAGCCGATGCCGCTCGGTCGACGCGCGGAATGTCTGGCCTGCGGCGCTGAACTGCATGTCTGCCGACTCTGCCGCCATTACGACACGGCGAAGGCGAAACAGTGTCGAGAACGCGCGGCGGATGAGGTCAGGGACAAGACACGGGCGAATTTTTGCGACTGGTTCACCCCCGCCGCCGGCGCTTTCAAAGCCGATTCGGCGCAGCCAGCGAATCCGCTCAACGACCTGTTTGGCGGCAACGCCGACAAAGCACCGTCAACCGATGCACGCGGCGAACTGGAAAAACTGTTCGGCAAGCGCTGATTCCGCGCCACGGCTAGTGGGGTGTTGCACACTAATTTTGCGGAATGCGGATTTCCCGTTCGCCATAGCGTCCATCGTTGGCGCGCGGGTGGCAGGCGATGCAGTTGGCCAGCGTACCGATCTGCTTGCGCTTCCAGATACTCGGCCGCACTTCGTCGTGGATGAACTTGAAATAACCGGTCTCGCTGATCCGTTGCGGCGCGGCATTGGCCGGTATCGCGGCGTTGATGCGGCGCATCCGCACGGTCGCCTGACTGCCGTCAGAGGCGAGTAGTTCCAGCGCCTGGGTGATTTCCATACGCCGCGGATCGGCGAGGCTGGCGTCCTCGCCGAAATGATCGGCCAATTCGGCCATCAGCTTGCGCCAGGAGCGCGCCGGCAACATGCCCGGCGCATAAGCGGTGTGGCAACTGCCGCATTCATCGACATAAGTCTTGCCGCCGGGCATCGGAAAATTGGCCTGGTCATGGGCGGGGGCTCGGGTGATCAGCAAGGTCGAGCCGCCAACCGCGAGCAGCAGCGTCAACAGGTGTTTCCAGGTGATGCGATAGTCATTGTGCATGGCGCGGTCACTGCAGCGAGATCATGTAAGCGGTGAAATCGGCTTTTTTCTGCGGGCTACAGGCGCGGCCCAGTACATCGTTGCAGTTGCGTTTGAACCATTTTTCCACCTTCTCGGGATCGGTGAAGCGATCCTTGTGCGCGACCGGCGCCAGCGGATCGATCGCCTTGCTGGTTCGGACATGCTGTCCAACCGCCTTGGCGTTATCGGTGTGGCATGCGGTGCAGGAATCGGCCGTCTTGCCGCCGCTGAACTTGCCCCGATACAGCTTTTCTCCGCGCGCGGCGGAAGCCGGCCCAGCCTGCGCCACCAGACTGTCAAGTATCTGCCGCGGGGTTGCGGCATAGGCCGAACCGCTGGCCAGCGCCAACATCAGAAGCCACTTGATCATTGCCTTTCCTTTCGATACTGATAACCGCTGACCATCGCCTGCGCCAGCGGAACGCCGTGCCGCGCCTCGTGCGCGATCAGTGCCGCGATATGGATCAGCACGAAGCCGATGACAAATTCTTCCAGCACGTCATGCGGCGTCGCGAACCACGGCTTCATCAACACGTCATGCCCCAGCCAGTCGTATAACGGCCCACGCCCTTGATCGATGGCCGCCAGGGCCATGCCGGTCAAGGCCATGATCAGCACGATCAGGTAGAACAGCAGATAGACGGCGGAGGCGAGTGGATGGTGACCATAGGCGTCCGGTTCGGTAAACCAGCGCCGTGTCCGCATCGCTTGCCACCAGGCCGGCGCATGCCACAGCGCGGCCAGGCTGGCATGCGGCGGTCCGTTGATGCCCCAGGCCAATCGCGCCACCAATCCGATCGTCAGGGCATCGCCGGCCCAGACGTGCAAACGCCAGAGGACGCTTGCCTCCGGCGTGAATTCGACCCAGGCCGCGAGCTGCGCGCTGATCACCAGCAGCAGTATCGCGATGCCGTTCCAGGCATGGATGCCGCGCAGCAGCGGATCGAAAACCTTCTCCCGGTTCAACGACATCCGGGACATGGGATTGGCTTACCTGGCGACCGGATAAGCCGGGAAGGCATAGGGCATAGCGGCCGGCTGAGCGGTTTCGTCATCGTCGCCCTTGATCTTGATCAGCGACGAGGTGAATGCCGGCTTGCCGAGCGACTGGTAGTAGGCGGCGATATCCTCGATTTCCTTCTCGTCGAAGAAGGCGACGGCCATGTTCATCATCGGATGCAGAATCTTGCCGGATTTGTACTTCATGGTCTTCACCGCCAGTTTGTCCGCATTCCGCCCGCCAAGTTGCAGGGTGTAGAAAATGCCGGGGTAGACGTCGCTGCCGTGACAGGCGATGCAGGCGGTGGCTTTTTGCTTGCCGACCACCGGATCAGCCGACAATGCCGAGGTGGAAACGACCAAAGCGGTCAGCGCGGCAGCGCTCAGTGCGATATTCAGGACTTTCATGGCAGACTCCTAAGCAGGTTTTATGTACAGGACAAAGCATGGATAAAAACACAAATCGATAATCTTTTAATTTTCTAATATTGTCAATATTCCCCATTCAATCTGGTACATAGCATAAGATTATTGCAGGGTTAAGTTGCAACATCAGATGGACAAAACGCTGGACAGGCGTCACATCAAATGGCCATGCACAGGTATTTGGTCTCCAGATACGCCTCGATGCCTGCCGCTCCGCCCTCGCGTCCAAGGCCTGATTGCTTGACCCCGCCAAACGGCGCGACTTCGGTCGAGATCACCCCGGCGTTGACCCCCACCATGCCGTACTGCAACGCTTCGGCGACACGCCAGGTGCGCGTCAGGTCGCGGGTATAAAAATACGCCGCCAGACCGAACTCGCTATCGTTGGCCAGATCGATCGCCTGCTTCTCGGTCTGGAAACGAATCACCGGCGCAACCGGCCCGAACGTCTCTTCCCGGCAGATGCGCATCGCCGCCGATGCATCGGCCAGCACTGTCGGCTGGAAAAATCCGCCGCCCAAGGCATGCCGCGCGCCGCCGCAAGCCACGCGCGCGCCTTGCGCCACGGCATCGCGGATGTGGCGCTCGACCTTGTCCACCGCCGCCAGATCGACCAGCGGCCCCTGTTCCACGCCGGCATCCAGACCATTGCCGACACGCAAGCGGCTGACCGCCGCCGCCAGCCGTTCGACAAACGCATCGTGGATGCCGTCCTGCGCCATCAGCCGATTGGCGCAGACGCAGGTCTGGCCGGCATTGCGATATTTGGACGCCAGCGCGCCCTCGACCGCCGCGTCGAGATCGGCATCATCGAACACGATGAACGGCGCATTGCCGCCCAACTCCAGTGAAACGCTCTTCAACGTGCCGGCGCAGGCCGCCATCAGGCGCTTGCCGGTTTCGGTCGAACCGGTGAAGGACAGCTTGCGCACGCGCGGATCACGGGTCAGTTCCTCGCCGATCAGTTCGGCGTCGCCGGTCAACACATTCAACACCCCGGCCGGCAGACCGGCTTGCTCGCCCAGCCAGGCCAGCGCCAGCGTGGTAAACGGGGTCTTCGACGCCGGCTTGGCCAGCACCGTGCAACCCGCCGCCAACGCCGCGCCCGCCTTGCGGGTCAGCATCGCCGCCGGGAAGTTCCATGGCGTGATCAGCGCCGCCACACCGATCGCCTGTTTCAGCGTGACGATGCGTCGGCCAGGCCACGGCGAAGGAATCACCTCGCCATAGACCCGCTTGGCTTCTTCACTGAACCATTCCAGAAAGCCGGCCGCGTAAATCACTTCGCCGCGCGCCTCGGCCAGGGGCTTGCCCTGTTCCAGCGTGATGATGCGCGCCAGATCATCGACATGGGTCAGCAGCAAACCATGCCAGCGCCGCAGGATCGCGGCGCGTTCCTTGGCCGGCAGGCCGCGCCAGGCCGGCAAAGCGGCATCCGCGGCGGCGATAGCCCCGGCCAGTGTTTCGCGCGGCAACCGGGGTACGCTGCCCAGCCGTTCGCCGGTTGCGGGATTGAACACCGGAATTTCATCGGTCGCCGAGATCCACTCGCCGTTGACATAGGCCTGCTGTCGAAACAAGGCCGGCTGCGATAACTGTTTCATGTGCTTTCTCCCAAGCTTTGCAGGCTTTCCGCCGCGATTTCCCGGACCTCCGCGTTGGCGTCGCGCAGCGCCGCGCGCAACCAGGGTCGCGCAGCATCCGACTGGGTCAGGCTCAGCAGATGCGCGGCATCGGCGCGCACCCGGGCATCGTCATCGCCGGTCAATTTGCCCAGATCGTCCACCACAGCGCGCAACGCGGCGTGACCCGCATAGTCCTCGAACAGCACGCCGACGCCCAATTTCACGTTGAGACTGGCCTCGGGATTGGCGACGATCGGCAACAACGACGCCAGTCGCGCGGGATCGGCCTGGATCAGCCGCCTGACCTGTTCCAGATCAGCCTGCTTGAGCAGATCATGGAACGCATCGGCGTAGCCATCAGGACTTGCAGCCGCCTGCGCGCGCGCCGCCCACAGCGCAATCTCGGCGCCGCCGCGTGCGCCCGACAATTCAAACGGGCCGAGGCGCAACCAGGGCACGCCGCGCACACCCAGCGCCTGAGCCGCTTGCGGATGGCATTCGAGATTGACCACTTCCAGCCGACCAATCTCGCCGCGCTTGATCAATTCCGTTAAACCGGCCAGCACGACCGGACAGTGCGGACACTGGCTGGAGAGCAACAACAAGGCATCGGGCAACTGACAGACATTCATGGCTGGTGCTTTCGAGACGGGGTCGTTAGGCTAGCGCGGTGTAGCCCGCTTTGGAAGGAAACGCTCTGATGTCCGCTATCGATCTGTTCACCCCCCTGCAACTGGGCCCCAATCGGCTCGCCAACCGCATGGTCATGGCGCCGCTGACGCGTAATCGCTCCACCCCGGAAGGCGTGCCGCAGGCGCTGAATGTCGAGTACTACCGGCAGCGCGCCAGCGCCGGCCTGATCCTCACTGAAGCCACCTGCATCGCGCCGGAAGCGATCGGCTATCCGCTCACCCCGGGCATCTGGAACAGCGCCCAGGTCGCCGGCTGGCAAGCGGTGACCGACGCCGTGCATGGCGCGGGCGGCAAGATATTCTGCCAACTCTGGCATGTAGGCCGCATCTCGCACCCGGATCTGCAACCTGGCGGCCAGTTGCCGGTCGCCCCATCGGCGATCAGACCCGCGGGTGACGCATTCACGCTCGCCGGTCCGAAACCCTTCGTGACGCCGCGCGCGCTTTCCATCGAAGAACTGCCCGGCATCGTCAGCGACTACCGAAACGCCGCGCGCAACGCCCTGCTGGCCGGATTCGACGGCGTCGAGGTGCATGCCGCCAACGGCTATCTGCTCGACGAGTTTCTGCGCGATGGCAGCAACCACCGCCTGGATGCCTATGGCGGCGGCATCGACAACCGCGCCCGCCTGTTGCTGGAAGTGCTCGGCGCGGTCGGCGAAGTTTGCCCGCCGGATCGTGTCGGCGTGCGCCTGTCGCCGGTGCAGCCGTTCAATGACATGCGCGACAGCAATCCGCAAGCCACCTTCGGCCGCGTCGTCGAACTGCTCAACGCGTTCGGCCTGGCCTATCTGCATGTCACCGAAATGGGTATTGATGCGCCAGGCAGCGCCGGCCCCCGGTTTGACCCGCTGGAACTGCGCGACCTCTGGCAAGGCGTGTTCATGACCAATGCCGGCTACGACAAAACGCGGGCCAACGCGGTTCTGCAAGCCGGCCAGGCCGATCTGGTGGCATTCGGCGTGCCGTTCATCGCCAACCCGGACCTGCCCCGGCGTTTCCAGCTCGATGCCCCGCTCAACCCGGCCGACCCCGCCACCTTCTACGGCGGCGGCGCGGCGGGCTACACCGACTACCCGGCTCTGGCCTGAACCCCATGCGTTTCGAAATCATTCCCGTCACCCCCTACCAGCAGAACTGCTCGCTGATCTGGTGCGAAACCACACTCAACGCCGCCCTGGTCGACCCGGGCGGCGATGTCGAACAACTCCTCGCGGCGGTGCGGCGCGCCGGCGTCAAACTGGACAAGCTGTTGCTGACGCATGCTCACCTCGACCACGTCGGCGGCGCGCTGGAACTGGCGCGTACCTTGAAATTGCCGATCATCGGCCCGCATCGAGAAGACGCGTTCTGGCTCGATGCCTTGCCGGAACAAGCCCGCATGTTCGGCTTTCCACCCGCCGAGGCGTTCCAGCCCGACCAATGGTTGCGGGATGGCGATGTCATCGAACTGGGCGCGCTGCGTCTGCGGGTGATTCATTGCCCCGGCCATACGCCCGGCCATGTCGTGTTCTATGAACCGGTCAGCCGTCATGCCTTTGTCGGCGATGTGCTGTTTCAGGGCAGCATCGGCCGCACCGATTTCCCCAGAGGCAACCATGCCGCGCTGATCACCGCCATCAAGCAAAAACTTTTTCCGCTGGGAGACGATATCGCCTTTGTGCCGGGTCATGGCCCGATGAGCACATTCGGCCGCGAGCGACGCGCCAATCCCTATGTCGGCGAGGATGCTTGACCAGTAAATGGACGTAAAAAAGCCGGACCGAGGTCCGGCTTTTTTCAGCTTGCGCTGAAGCGACTGATCGAAATCAGCCGATGGCGGCTTCAGCGGAGTTCTTGTCGCCGGTGTTGTCCACCCAGTTGACGACAACCTTGTCGCCCTTCTTGGCGCCCTTGACCTTGAACGCCAGGTAGGGGTTCTTGGAAATGCCGCCG
>JAGUXX010000271.1 GCA_020061585.1 Betaproteobacteria bacterium
CCTCGCGGCCATCGGCGCGGACCCGGGTCCAGCCGCCGCGCCGTTCCAGCACCTTGACTTGGGTGTTGGCCGGCAGCCGCGCCACGACAGCGGCGCGTGAGGTCGGCGCGTCGAGCAGAAACTGGGCGCGGATCAGTTCCGCCGCGTGCAGCGGCAAAGCGCAAGCTAATGCAAAAATCAGCAGCCAGAATCTCGGCGCGGCAAGGGGCGTGTTCATGTCGCTTCCTGAATGGGTCTGAAGGGGGGACTGGTCAAGAATCGGATTGAGGGGAAAACATGAAGCCGTGGCGTTGACGCACGTCGGGTCGCGCCAGCGCTAATGTTCCCCTGCGGGCGCCCGCGCGGCGGGCATCGGCTCGACATCCTCGAACACCGCATCCAGCCCGGCGACGAAATCGAGCGACTTCAGGATCAGTCCGCGACTGCTCTCGCTCGCCGCCAGCAGCCAGTCGCCATTGTCCATGCGGCGGAACACTTCAACCCGGCGCTGGTCCGGATCGATCAAGGCATATTCCTTCAGGCTGTCGAGCCGGCGGTAGTGAGCGAATTTGTCGCCCCGGTCATACGCCGCCGTGCTTTCCGACAGCACTTCGATGATCGCGGTCGGGTGATGCATGGTCGTTTCGGCCTGCAGGTCGTCCGGATGGCAGGTCACCAGCACATCCGGATAAAACACCGCATCGGCCGCCGCCACTTCCAGCTTCATATCCGCCATGAACGCGCGACAGGGGCCGCCGCGCAGGTGATCTTTCAGACGGGCGAAACAGTTGCCGGCAATCAACACATGCACCCGCCGAGCGCCAACCATGGCAAACACCTCCCCAGCGACAAATTCATGCTTGTCCGGTTGGGCGTTTTCCCAGGTGATGAAGTCCTGGCGCGCGAGCGATTCAACGATTTTCGGCAATCCCATGATGACATCCCTGTTCCAGTGGCTTGCGCTCATTGTAGAACCAGCTTTCATAGGCCAGGAAATGCCGTTTCCTTCTCGCTCACAGTGCCTTGGATGAAGCGCAACTGGCGCGGCGCTCGGTCGAGCCATGCGTCGATGCGTTGGTTGTACTGGCTACAGGCCGCTCAATGGCCCGAGAGAAGTCGTGGGTCAGGTAGAGGGCCACTGGCCTGGCGGAATAATCCATCCGTTTCATTTGGGCGGCCAAGCGCGCAACACCAATCAGCTCGTTTATTTGGGATGAAAAACTCTCAAGAAGATCACCCTAAGTTATTGATTATTATGTGTCCGATAAACCGATCTTATTCAACACGCCTGCCCGGGCTGGGGCGGGTTACTTCGCTAATTATTAGAACGCTGCTGGCGCCGGTTAGCGCGGCGCGCCGGCGCAATTAGTCCGCCTTCGCCGATTCATGACAGCAACGATGCCGGGCATGAAATTTCCTGATATCGGGCTAAAGTTCAGCATATGTTCAGCCCTGGTGACGGACGAATCCAACGTTCGACAGGCTGCTGGACTCTCCACTTCCGAGGTGCATCATGCCAGTCTGTCGCGTGTTTCCTTGGTTTTTGCTAACCATGCTGCTCGGTTTGCCGAGCGTCGGCTTCGGTCAGTCAGTCGATGTCGTCGGGCTGAACCGGCGGGCGCTGGAACTGATCAACCAGGGCCGTCCGGTCGAGGCGGAGATTCTGGCGCGTCAGGCGATCTGCATGGCCGAGAGCCTGCCCAGCCATGGGGCGCGCGATCTGCGCGGCATCCAACTGTCCACGGCGCAAAACCGTCTGGGGACGGCGCTGCGTTTGCAGGGGCGCTTCACGGAGGCGGAATCGATGCTGCGCCAGGCATTGGACGGCGCCGACCGACATCATGGCTACAGTTCGCGCCTGGCGATCAAGACCCAACTCGCGCTGGGCGCGGCGGTGCAGGCGCAGGGGCGTTACGCCGAGGCCGACGGCTTGTTTCGCCAGACGCTGGAACGGCTGCCGCCGCCCAAGGGTGTCGAGGAACTGGAATTGCGCATGGATGCCCAGGTTCGTCTCGGCCGCTTGCAGATCCTCAACGGCAACCATGCCGAGGCCCAACAGCTGCTCGACGAGGCGCTTCGGCTCAGCGCCGATGCCGAGCAACTTGTGCAAGCGCGCGGGCAGGAAATCGAACAGGCTATCCAGCTCGATGAACAGCGCTACCAGGAGCGCTTGTCCAAGGGCAAGGCTTCGACATTGGATGCGCGGCGCCCGGACGATAGCGCCCGCCGCAAGCGGGCGGAGATCGGTCTTGAACAGTACGTGTTGCGCTGGCGCATGCTGGCGTTGAGCGGCCAGGCGGCGTTGGGCGCGCAACAGGGGCGGTTGGACGCGGCGGAAGATTTTTCCCGCCAGGCGGCGGCGCTCGGCCCCGTCGCCTGGGGGGCGGATCACAGCAATACCATGAACGCCTATGCCGATCTGGCCAATCTGCTGCTGCGGCGCGGCCAGGCCGAGGCAGCGGAAACCTGGAGTCTGCGCGCGGTCGCTATCGCCGATGCGCGCGCCGGCGAACTGATCGGCGCCGGTTCGAAAATCCATCGCATCCACGCCGAGGCGCTCGACGCCAAGGGAGACGGACCGGCCGCCGAGGCCGCCTACAACCGGGCCGTGGAACTGGCCGATGCACGGACGCCGGCCGAGGTCGTGCTGTACACCTTGAGTTCCAGCGCCGGTTTTCTGTCGCGCAACGGCCGTCCCGAAGCCGCCATGCCGCTCTACGACCGCGCCGTGGTATTAGCGGATCGGCTGTTCGCGCTGTCGCGCGGGCTAGACGAGCGCGGCCGGGAAGCCAAGCTGGAGCGGTTGCGGCCTATCTATGGCGCGGCGGTCGCCAACCGGGCGCGGCTGGACGCCAAGCACCCCGGCCAGGGGCATGACCGCGCCGCGCTGGCGGATGTTTCACGCACGCAAAGCCGCTTGTTCACCGAAATGTTGCGCACCGCCGATGTCGCGCGTCTGGCCGGCGATCAGGCTTTCGTCGAACTCAAGGTGAAACGCGACGAGCTGCTGCGCCGCCTGGATGACTTGCAGCGCCGCTTCGATTTGACCGCGCGCTTCGATGCCGCCAGCGAGCAGTTCGAACCGGCGCGGCCGATAAATGATCCGTTCATTCTGCAACGCTGGAAGCAGGATGTCGCCCGCCAGCATCGGACGCTGAGCGATGCGCGCCGCGACCGCGATTCGATCGAGGCCAGCCTGTGGCGGCAATATCCGCGCTACATGGAACTGGAGGAACCGCGTCCGGTAGCCCTGGAACATCTGCAACGCGAGCTGCTGCGCGCGGATGAACGCTTGCTGGCGTATTTCAGATTGCACGATCAGTTGTTGATCTTCGTGGTTGGCCGCGATGATTTCAAATTGCTGCGGGTGCCGGTGGCGCGCGCGGAACTCGATGCGCTGGTGGCGCGGGCGCGGGCGCCGATGGAGGCGGGCGGCAACCTGGCGGCGCTGGCCGAACTCGATCCGGCGTTGCTGCATCGGCTCTACAGCCTGTTGCTGGAACCGGTGCGCGCGTTGCTGCCGGAGGGCGCGCGGCTGCTGGTGATCGGTGATGGGCCGCTGTATACCTTGCCGCTGGAAATGCTGGTGACACGCTGGAACGCCACCGACCGGCAAGGTTTCGAGCAGGCCCGGCAAGCCGATCTGTCGCACTACGCCGGGCTCGACTATGCCGGGGCGCATTGGCGTTTTTCCTATGCGCCCAGTCTGGCGGCGCTGGCCATCCAGCGCGCGCCGCGGCCGGCCGAAGCGCG
>JAGUXX010000060.1 GCA_020061585.1 Betaproteobacteria bacterium
AAGACCATTTGGCTCGGGCTTCAACGCGTCGTCGACTTTGCGGCAGGGATCAGGTTCGCGAGGGAGGCTCATGCGCTATGAGTTGTGTGTAATGGGATGAGTTCAATGGGGTCAGAGTAGATTGATTCCCGCTCTATGACTTGGCATCGTTAAATCAATTGAAATCAATTGATGCTGATCCTATTGATCCGCACTATTGATCCCGCATTTGCGGGAATGACGTGTGCGGCAGTTTCATTCGTTTTGCGCTGAAGAAAGTGCCATGAGGGTCTGACCTCGTTTTCAGTTTTCATGACCCCTTTTTTATTGAATAACTGTCAATCTTGGTAGCCCCGGAATACCGTCTACTGCCGCCCAAACCATGCCATCCATACGCGCGACCGTCCTGCTGACCGTTATCGTTGTGCTCGCCCCGTTGGGCTATATGTACGTGTTCTCCGATCCGCTCACCCCCTTGGTAAGCGATCGGATGGGCGAGTTCGTCACGGCGATCGAACAGGAGATCGGGAACAACGACCCGGCGTGCGTGTATGTGGGTCCGTTTCCGCTGCGGCCGGATCTCCGCTATCAGGCTTCGGGCGAGCGAGGGTGCGACGAATGCAAGGCGCTGGAAACGGCCGGCTTCATCAGCTACCACACTCGCGGCAGCACTGGAGTCTACCGCCTTGATGAAAGTGCCCGGCCCTATTACACCTCGGTGCGCGACCCGCGCGCGCGGCGCGTCACCAATGCGCCGGCTCCGCGTTTCTGCTTCGGCCAGACGGTCGTGCACGAGATCACCGAAGCCCTGCCGCCATTGAACCTGGGGAGCCAGCTCGCGGTCTCGGTGAAGTACGTTCCCGAGGTTCGCGCGCCGGCGCCGTTCCTGTTCTCCGCCGAAGCGCGCGCGCTGGGGCTGCCGTTGCCAGTGCGGAGCAAGGCCTCGGATGGCCCGTGGCTGCTCCCGCCCAGCATCCTCACATTCCGCGTCGGCCATGACGGGAGCTTTATCGAGGCCGATCCCGGCTTGAGTTACGGCAAGTGGGTCGCTAAAGACTGATGCCCACTGGTGCGCGGGTACAGGTGCCCCTTATCCCCAAGCCGGGCGACGTCAGCCGGCGGGTCATGCCGCCCAGAGGCGGGGGCTCGGATTGCCTGGATGCCGCCGCGCGGTCGGCGGTGGCTGACCGGCTGCGACAGGTCGACGCCGCATGACCGCGATGATCTTCCAGTTGCTGGGCGGCATCGGCCTGTTTCTGCTCGGCATGGTGCTGCTTACCGACGGCCTCAAGGACTTTGCCGGCAACGCGTTGCGCGAGGCGCTGCTGCGCTTCACCGGCACGCCGTTCAAGGCCTTCGCCTCGGGCGCGGCGGTGACGCTGATGGTGCAGTCCTCCAGCGCCACCACGGTGACCTTGATCGGTTTCGTCAGTGCCGGCCTGCTCACCTTTCCACAGGCCATCGGCGTGGTCATGGGCGCCAGTCTGGGCACCACCGGCACCGGATGGATCGTCTCGGTGCTGGGGCTGAAGATCAGTCTGGGTTTTTACGCGCTGCCGCTGGTGGGCATCGGGGCGCTGCTGCGCTTGCTGGCGAAGCATCGCTGGCGCGCGTTGGGACTGGCCCTGGCGGGATTCGGTCTGATCTTCATCGGCATCGAAACCCTGCAAGACGGCATGCAGGTGCTGGCCGGGCGATTCGATCTGGCGAAACTGCCCGCGTCGGGTTTTACGGGCCACCTGGCGGCGCTGGTTCTGGGCATTTTGATGACGCTGGTGATGCAATCCTCCAGCGCGGCTGTGGCCACCACGCTCACCGCGCTGCATGTGCAGGCGATCAATTTCGATCAGGCGGCGGCCTTGGTGATCGGATCGGCCATCGGCACCACCGTCACCGGCGCGCTGGCGGCGATCGGCGGCAGCGTCCCGGCCAAGCGCACGGCGCTGACCCACATCCTGTTCAACCTGTTGACGGGAATGATTGCCCTGGCGCTGTTGCCCGCCTTTCTGTGGGGATTGACGCTGGCGCAACGCCACGCCGGACTGGAACCCGGCGCGGTCAGTCTGGCGGCCTTCCATACCGCCTTCATCGCGCTCGGGGTGGCGATCTTTTTTCCGTTCACCGGCGCATTCGCGAAATGGATAGAACGGCTGCTGCCGGAACGCGGGCCGCGTATCACCCGCCATCTCGACGATTCGCTGATGGCCGCCCCGGCGGTGGCGCTGGAAGCCACCCGACGCGGCCTCGCCGACACGGCGCTGGAACTCGTCGATGTCACGCTGCCGTTGCTGGACAGCAGCGTCGCCGCCGTTGACGCGCAGCGCCGCGCCGAGATTCAAGCCGCGCTGGAGCAGATCCAGCGCTTTTCCGCGCGGATTCCCAGCATCGCCGAGCACGAACCGCTGTCCGCGTTTCACATCGCCCAATTGCACGCCATGGACCATCTGACGCGCCTGTTCGCGCGTTTGAATATCGCCGCCGAGACACGCCAGGCCATGGTGCAACCCAGGCTGCAACAAACGCTGAGCGCGTGCCGCGAACTGCTGGCGTTGACGCGACTATGCCTGCGCGGCCAGGCGCCGGATGACTGGCGAAGCACGATGCAACGGCATGTGCGCGGCATCGAGACCCTGCACCGCGACGAGCGTCTCGCCATCCTGAAACAAACCGCCGGCGGCGGCCACGATCCGCTTCAGGCGATGGCGTCTCTCGACGCCTTACGTTGGCTGGAACGGGTGTCGAATCATGCTTGGCGCGTCAGCTACTATCTGGCCGAAAGCGCCGACAGCCGGGACAGTTCGGGCGGCGAATCACCGCCACCCGTGGACGAGTGAAGGCGGCTTCCAAGCGGTTTACATCTTGTGATCTGTATGCACAGGCCACCGCCGACTACAGCTTCACGTGGTCCTTCGGCGTGGAGGCCTCAAAATCTGACACGCTGGACAAGCGGCAATCGAACGCATGACGCCTATTGGCTTGCCGTTGGCGCGCCGCTCACACCCACAAACTCAGCGGCGGGTCGCCGATCACCGCGCGCAGGATGTCGCCGCGGCTGACCAGGCCGAGCAGGACGCGGCTGTCATTGACCACCGGAATGCAGGGCAGGTCGAGTTCGACCATGGCGCGGGCGATGCGGCGGATGTCGGTTTGCGGTTCGGCGCAGATCACTGGCGAGATCATCACGTCGCCGACATGATGCGCCAGCGGCGTGCGCGTCTGCTTGCGTTCCAGATTGAAGGTGGTCAGCAGGTCGCGTTCCGTCACCAGGCCGATGACGTTGCCATTGGCGTCCAGCACCGGAGCCTGGCGCAGGCCTTGTCCAAGCAGCGCGCGCCAGGCGGCGGTGGCGAGCTGTTCGGGTTGCAGCGTGAACACCTCGCGGGTCATGATCTGGTAGGCAAGACTCAGCGGATCGCGTTCCTGTTCCAGATTGAGCGTGGCGCGGTAGTTTTCAATGGCGTCGTCCTCGCCGGCGCCGCCGCCGGCCGAGTCGCCCTCCAGCCGGGTGACGAAGGATGGCGCGGGCTCTTCGCCTTCCAGGGCGATACCCCGCGCATGCCGCAGGCTGCTTACGCCGGGCAGCGCGGTCAGTTGCTCCAGCGTGCCGCGAAAATTCTGTCCCGTGAGTCCGTACAAAGAAAACATGGCCTTGCCTCCAGGCGGATTGCGGTCAGGATAAACCGGTTCTCGGGCTTGACCAACAGGGTTGCGTGTCCGGCGCGGCCTATCCGTCGCTCAGGCGCCGAGCGCGGTCAGCCGGGCGTATTCGAGGATGAACCACTTGTCGCCGACTTTCGGGAAGATCACCTTGATTTCCGATTCGGCGCCCTGGCCCTGGTAGGCGGCGACCACGCCTTCGCCGTATTTGGGATGCACGACGCGGGCGCCGATCTTGTACGGCAGGTTGGCTTCGCGGCGCGGCACCGGACGCGGGTGATAGTTTTCGGCGCGGGTGTTGGCGACACGCGGGGCGGCGGGGGCGCGGGTACGGCTGGTAAGTGATTGCACGAGGTTCTCCGGGATTTCTTGCAGGAATTGCGAGGGCAGGTGGTAGCGTATCTGGCCGTGCAACATGCGTTGCTGGGCGTGGGTGAGGTAGAGCTGGCGTCGGGCGCGGGTGATGGCGACGTACATCAGGCGACGCTCCTCTTCCAGGCCTTCGGCTTCATTGCGGCTGTTTTCATGCGGGAACAGGCCTTCTTCCAGGCCGGTGATGAACACGGTCTGAAACTCCAGACCTTTGGCGGAATGCACGCTCATCAGTTGCACCGCGTCCTGGCCCTGGGCGGCGGCATGCTCGCCGGCTTCCAGCGCGGCATGGCCGAGGAAGGCTTCCAGCGTCGGTTCGTCGCTTTCGGCGGCGAAGCCGGCGGCGGCGTTGGCCAGTTCGTTGAGGTTGTCGACGCGATCTTCGCCGTCTTTTTCGTTCTGGTAATACTCCAGCAGACCGGAGCCGGCGACGACATGCTCGACCTGTTCCATCAGCGGCAGGCCGACAATGGCGTGTTTCAAGCCTTCGATCAGGCTGACGAAGGCGGCGAATTTCTTGCCCGTGGTTTTGCCAGCCCCGCAGGCCGCCGCCCACAGGCTGATCCCCGCGCCGCGCGCTTGGTCATCGAGCGCCTCCAGGCCGCGCGCGCCGATGCCGCGCGCCGGGAAATTGACCACGCGCATAAAGGCGTTGTCGTCGTCCGGAAACGCGGCGAGCCGCAGATAGGCCAGGGCGTGCTTGATTTCGGCGCGTTCGAAGAAGCGCAGGCCGCCGTAGACGCGATACGGAATGCCGGCGGTGAACAGGGCGTGTTCGATGCTGCGCGATTGGGCGTTGGAGCGGTACAGCACGGCCTGGTCGAGATAAGCGTCGCCTTCGCGGCGGCGCTGCTGGATTTCCTCGACCAGGAAGCGCGCTTCGGCGATGTCGTCGGCGGCCTGGAAGTGGCGGATCAGTTCGCCCTTGCCGACTTCGGTCCACAGATCTTTGCCGAGACGCCCTTCGTTGCGGCTGATCACCGCGTTGGCGGCGTCGAGGATCACCGACACCGAACGGTAGTTGCGGGTCAGCTTGATCGGTTCGGCGATGTGCAGGTCGTCCATCAATTGGCGCATGTTGCCGACATTGGCGCCGCGAAAGGCGTAGATCGACTGGTCGTCGTCACCGACCGCGAACAGCGCGGTTTCAGGGCCTTTGAGCAGTTTCAGCCAGAGATATTGCAGGCGGCTGGTGTCCTGGAATTCGTCGACCAGAATGTGCCGGAAGCGTTCTTGATAGTGTTCGCGCAGCAGCGCGTTGCGGCTCAGCAACTCATAGGCGCGCAGCATCAGTTCGGCGAAATCGACGGCGCCTTCGCGGTTCAGTTGCCGGTCGTATTCGGCGTAGTACTCGACCAGATGCCGGCTGTACGGGTCCCAGGCTTCGACCTTGTCGGCGCGCAAGCCGGCTTCCTTGTTCTGGTTGATGAAGCTTTGCACCTTGCGCGGATCGAATGTTTCGGTGTCGACATTCAGCCCGCGCAGCACGCGCTTGACGGCGGAAAGCTGGTCGGATGAATCGAGGATGGTGAACAGTTGCGGCAGGCCGACTTCGCGGTGATGGGTGCGCAGCAGGCGGTTGCACAGGCCGTGGAAGGTGCCGACCCACATGCCACGGGTAGAGTTTTGGTAACCAAGCTGCAGCATCGAGGTCAGACGGGTGAGCATTTCCTTGGCCGCCTTGTTGGTGAAGGTCACCGCCAACAAACCCATGGGCGAGACCTGATTGGACTGGATCAGCCAGGCGATGCGGGTGGTCAGGACGCGGGTCTTGCCGGAACCGGCGCCGGCCAGAATCAGGGCGGAAGCGGGGGCGGTGACGGCGGCGCGTTGGTCGGAATTCAGGGTACTGAGGAGATCTGTCATAGGGTTGGATTATAGGCGGCGTAAAATCGCCGCCATTTTGTTATTCAGGTGGCGTGATGAACTCGCAAATCAGCATCTTTTACTTTGGCCATCTGGTCGACCTGCTGCACCGCGAAAGCGAGATCCTGTTTCTGCCGCGCACCATCAGCGATGTGCGCGGCTTGATGGCGCATCTGGCGCGGCGCGGCGATGAATGGACGCAGGTGTTCGAAAACCCGCGCGCCAGCATGCGCATCACCGTCAACAAGGCCTTCGTGGAGGCCGATGCGCCACTCAAGGGCGGCGACGAGATCGCCTTCGTCGCGTTTCAGATGGCCTGATCCGGGTGCGGCGGTTTGCACCGCTGATTGAACCTTGCACCTTGCACCTTGAACCGGATATTGCGTCTATGCCCGCGCGCCCCGCCTGGTCGGTAATCATCGCCGCGCTGCTTGGCGCGCTGACGCCGCTCGGCTTCGCGCCGATCGGCTGGTTTCCGCTGCCGATTGTGACCCTGGCCGGTCTGTTCTGGCTGGCGCGTGAGGCCGCGCCCGGCGCCGCCTTCAGGCTCGGTTTTGGTTATGCCCTGGGGATGTTTCTGGTCGGCGTGTCGTGGATTTTTGTCAGCATTTCGACCTACGGCGGTATGCCGGCGCCGATCGCGGCGCTGGCGACGCTGCTGTTCTGCGCCTTCATCGCGCTGATGCCGGGCGCGGCGCTGGGCCTGGC
>JAGUXX010000141.1 GCA_020061585.1 Betaproteobacteria bacterium
CCGCGGACGCGGCCGGCGGTCAGGCCTGGCTGCTGAAGATCACCGGCGCGGCGGAATATGCCGGCCCGTTCAGCGCATTGTTCGACCGTACGGCGGACTACGCCGTCATCGACGCCAGCCTGGGCGAACTTGCCGCGCAAACCGATGACGCCAGCCTGCGGCGCGGCTTGCGGTTGGCCCGCAAGCATCTCGATGCGCTGATCGGCATCGACTACTTCCCCTGCCCGGCGCGCGCCGAGACCGAACGCCGGCTGCATGGCATGGAAGCGGAGTTGCGTCAGCGGCAGCTGGCCAGCGAACCGGGTTTCGCCGAAGGCGAGCCGGAACAGCTTGATATCAGCCAGTTCCAGAATCGCCTGTGGGCGACGCGACGCAACCTGTGGGTGGACAGGCTGGCCTCGGCCTGGCTGATCCGCCGTTTCATCGACCCGCGCGCCGGCTTTGTCTGGCTCGCGCAGCCGCAAGACTGCCCGGCCGAGGCGCTGGGCTTCGATTTCGACGGCGCGCGTTTCAGCCACCTCGGCCATCGCGTTACTTTCGAGACGCTGCTGGCCAGTTTCGATCTGGAACAGGACGCGGCGCTGAAACGCCTGGGCGCGCTGGTGCACAGCCTGGATATCGGCGGCGCCGCGCCGGAAGCGGCCGGTTTCGAGGCGCTGCTGAAAGGTCTGAAAAGCCGTATCCGCGACGACGACGACCTGCTCGTCCAGGGCGGCCAACTGCTCGACGACCTGTACACGGCGTTTACCGCACACTGATATTTTTGGAGCAGCCAATTGACCGATGACACCCAACGCCCCGCCCATCCTTCCTTCCGGGAAGCCTTCCTGTACTGGCTGAAACTCGGCTTGATCAGCTTTGGCGGCCCGGCCGGGCAGATTTCCATGATGCACCAGGAACTGGTGGAGAAACGCCGCTGGATTTCCGAACGTCGCTTTCTGCACGCGCTCAACTACTGCATGGTGCTGCCCGGCCCGGAAGCGCAGCAGCTGGCCATCTACATCGGCTGGATGTTGCACCGCACCTGGGGCGGCATCATCGCCGGCACGCTGTTCGTGTTGCCGTCGTTGTTCATTCTGGCGGGGCTGACCTATGTCTATCTGGCGTACGGCGACCTGACCCTGGTGCAAGGCGTGTTCAACGGCATCAAGCCGGCGGTGGTGGCGATCGTGGTGTTCGCCGCCTGGCGCATCGGCACCCGCGCATTGCGCAACAACGTCATGTGGCTACTGGCGGCGGCGTCGTTCATCGCCATCTTCGCGTTGAACATCCCCTTCCCCTACATCGTGCTGGCCGCCGGGCTGCTCGGCTTCATCGGCGGCAAGCTGATGCCGGACAAGTTCCGCGTCGGCGGCGGCCACGGCGCTTCCGGCAAGCAATACGGTCCGGCGCTGATCGATGACGACACGCCACCGCCGGCGCATGCCCGCCACAGCCATTTGCATCTGGCGCAACTGATCTTCGCCGGCGTCGCGATCTGGGCCGGGGCAATGATGTTGTTGCCGACCGGCACGCTGCTGGACATGGGCGAATTCTTCACCAAGGCGGCGCTGGTCACCTTCGGTGGCGCCTACGCGGTGCTGCCCTACGTCTACCAGGGCGGCGTCGAAACCCATGGCTGGCTGACCGCCACGCAGATGATCGACGGTCTGGCGCTGGGTGAAACCACGCCCGGCCCGCTGATCATGGTGGTCGCCTTCGTCGGCTTCGTCGGCGCCTGGACCAAGGAAATCTTTGGCCCGGAGGCGCTGCTTCTGGGCGGCTTCGTCGGCGCCATCGTCGCCACCTTTTTTACCTTCCTGCCCAGCTATCTGTTCATCCTGGCCGGCGCGCCGCTGGTGGAATCGACGCATGGCGACCTGAAGTTCACCGCGCCGCTGTCGGCCATCACCGCCGCCGTGGTCGGCGTCATCCTGAATCTGGCGCTGTTCTTCGGCTGGCATGTGATCTGGCCGCGCGCCAGCGCGGCCGCGCCGTTCTCCGGCGGCTTCGAGTGGTTCTACGCGCTGATCTCGGTCGCCGCGTTCATCGCGCTATGGAAGTACAAGGTCGACATCATGAAAGTCATCGCCGCCTGCGCGGCGATGGGGCTGGCCTATACCTTGGCGCTGGGGTGATCGATCTTCAATCCCCGAAACTGGTGCCCACGCCGCGCGCGCTTGCCACCCACGGATGGTCGGGCGGAACGATCTTGACCTGGCCCGCCACTTCGTCCAGCGGCACCGGCAGACTGGTTTCTCCGCGCGCCGCGACCATGTAGCCGAACTGTCCGGCGGCGATCAGATCGGCGGCGGCCGTGCCCAGACGCGTGGCGAGCAGGCGGTCGGCGGCGGACGGCGTGCCGCCGCGTTGCAGGTGACCGAGGATGGTCGGACGGGCTTCCAGGCCGGTCAGCAGTTCCAGTTGTCGCGCCAGCTTCAAGGTGCGCTCGGCATAGACCAGCTCCGGTTCCGGCTCTTTCGGCTTTTTCTCCTTTTTCTTGGCGGCGGCGACTTGCTGCGCGGCGAACTCCTCTTGCGACAACGCGCCTTCGGCGACGGCGACGATGGAGAACGGTTTGCCCTTGCGCTTGCGCGCCTTGATCGCGTCCGCCACGCTGGTCACGTCATAGGGAATTTCCGGGATCAGGATCACGTCGGCGCCGCCGCTGATGCCGGCGCCCAGCGCCAGCCAGCCGGCGCGGTGGCCCATGATCTCGACCACGATGATGCGGTGATGGCTGTGGGCGGTGCTATGCAGCCGGTCGATGGCGTCGGTGGCGATGCCCAGCGCGGTATCGAAGCCGAAGGTGGTTTCGGTCAGCGCCACGTCGTTGTCGATGGTTTTCGGCAGCGTGACGATGTTCAGGCCGGCCTGCTTCAGTCGCAGCGCGTTCTTCTGGGTGCCGCCGCCACCCAGGCAGACCAGGCAATCGAGCTGGTTGGCGTGGTAGTTGGCGACGATGGTCTCGGTCATGTCCATCACCTTGCCGTTCACCGGCATCTTGTGCGGTTTGTCGCGGCTGGTGCCGAGGATGGTGCCGCCCAGGGTGAGGATGCCGGACAGGATATCGCCGTCGAGCGCCATGGTTCGGTTTTCCATGAGGCCGCGAAAGCCGTCGCGAAAGCCGATCACATGCATGCCGTAATGCGTCTGGCAGGCCTTGCCGACGCCGCGTATCGCCGCATTGAGTCCCGGCGTATCGCCGCCGGAAGTGAGAATACCGATGGTTTGAGTCATGATTGCGTAGAGCGGGTAATGAGGGGCGTCGCCGATTGTCCTGTCGCGGCGCGGCGGAATCCAGTCTTCTCTACGGCGGTTAGAATCGAACGCCCGATTGCTCTTGGCCGCGCATCATTCACCGATGGTCTTGCCCGTGCTTCCAGTTCATGCCGATCTGGCGCGCTGTTTCGCGCCCATTGCCAACTCCGCCGCCCGGGTGCTGATCCTGGGCAGCGTGCCGGGTGTCGCGTCGCTCAAGGCGGGGCGCTATTACGCGCATCCGCGCAACCAGTTCTGGCCGATCATGGCGGCGCTATTGGACGCCGACCTGCCGGCGATGGACTATCCGCAACGCTGTCAGACGCTGCTCGACGCCGGCATCGCGCTGTGGGATGTGCTGCGATCGTGCCGCCGGCCGGGCAGCCTGGACGCCGACATCGCGCCTGATTCGATCATCGCCAACGACTTCGGCGAGTTCTTTCGACACCAGCCCGGCATCGACCGGGTGTACTTCAACGGCGCGGCGGCGCAACAACATTTCATGCGCCATGCGTTGCCACAACTGCGGACGCTGGATTTGCCGGCGCGCCAGTACCTGCGCCTGCCGTCGACCAGTCCGGCGCACGCGGCGCTGGATTTCCAGGCCAAGCTGCGGGCCTGGCGCGTGGTGCTCGACAGCGCGCCCGGGCAAACGCGTGCAAACTCCAGCCGGCGTGAGGCGAACATCGAGGTTGCGCGATAGATGCAGGACGAACAACGTATCCAGGCGATTCTGGCCAGCGGCATCAAGATCCCGCCGATGCCGGAAGTGTTGCTGCGCCTCAACCAGTTGCTGCGCGATCCGGATGCCGGTCCGGCGGAGCTGGCCGCGTTGATCGGCAATGACGGCGCGCTCAGCGGCGCGGTGTTTCGGCTGGTCGGTTCGCCGGTGTTCGGTCTGCGCGCAAAAGTCGATTCCCTGCCGCGCGCCATCGCCCTGCTGGGCATGAAGAATACCGCCGCGCTGTTGCACAGCGAGTCGCTGCGCGCGGCGTTGAGCGACCCGCTGCATGCCCAAGCCCTGCACAATCTGTGGAATCGCGGCGCGGCGATCGCCGAGCTGTGCGTAATCGCGGTACACAAGGCGCGGTTGCGCGACATCAACCCGGATGTCGCCTACATGCTCGGCATGTTTCACGATTGCGGCCTGGCGCTGCTGTGCAAACGCTTTCCGGCGTATGCCCAGGCCCTGGCTGAAAGCCAAACCTGGCCGGACATCCTGGCGCTGGACCACCAGCAGCAAGTCAGCCATGCCGTGATGGGTCAGATGGTCGCCAGGAACTGGGCGCTGCCGGAGGATCTGGTGCTGGCCATACGCCATCACCACGAATTGGGCGCGGAACATGAGCAAGTCGCCGCCGAATTGAATGAACCGGCGCTGCGGCTGTGCGCGGTGCTGAACCTGGCCACCCTGCTGCATGAACAACAATTCGACGCCACACAATGGTCTGTGCGGCAGCTCAAGCTGAACCCCGAGCGCCTGGCCGACCTGGAAGACGCCGCGAGAAATCCCGTCGCCGACAACTAAACGCAGCATTTCTTCGGCATCATCCAGCCTGATCGTGCGTCATGCTTGCCACCTTGACTTCCAGTACCGCCGCCCATGAAAACCCTGCACCTGAATGCCGATGAACTCGAACTGAACTTCGACCAGACCCTCAAACTGGCCAATGCCGCCGCCGACCAGGTTCTGCACCGCCAAGGTGGCGCGATGCTGCTGTCGTTCTACGACCGTGACCGCGATCTGGAATCCCCCAATGGTGTTTCGGAATGTCATGTCGGCTGCGCCATTCCCGGCTGGCAGGACTATGCCGAGAATCGCGGCGGCGCGTTGATGGTCAACTTCGAACAAGGCCGCTTCGTGTTCTGTTACCGACCACTGGATTTCTGAAGATGCGTTTTCTGCTGCCCCTATTGCTGTTGTTCGCCCTGCCCGCCCACGCCTGGGAAGCCAGACCGCTGCGCGAGATCGCGGTGTTTCCGGAACGTTCGGCGCAAGCCCAGGTGGTCAGCCTGAACGAGAGCAAGATCGCGGCGGAACTGTCGGCGCGCATCGTCAAACTGGCGGTGGAACCGGGCCAGCGCGTCGACCGCGGCGCGTTGATCGCGCAACTGGATTGCCGCGATTACGATCTCGCGGTGGAGCGCGCCCAGGCGGCGACGAAAGCCAGCGAAGCACGCGCCCGGCTGGCCGATTTGCAGCATGCGCGCGCGCTGAAACTGGCGACCGAGGGCTTCATCAGCAAGGATGGCATGGACATCCGCGGCGCCGAACGCGACACCGCCGACGCCGAAGTCGCGGTCAGCATGGCGGCGTTGAACACCGCCCGCGCGGCGCAAGCCCAGATCGGAAGAGCACACG
>JAGUXX010000217.1 GCA_020061585.1 Betaproteobacteria bacterium
CAAATTTGTTCTGGCGGCAAGTCGTTGATTATTCGTCATTCCGGCGGTTGTAAGCCGGAATCCAGAGCGATCGTCCAATCAACTGTTAACAGCCTGATTAGAGGGGTGAAATCTGGATCCCGGCTTTCGCCGGGATGACGACGTTTCGAGTAGAAACAAATTTGCCCTGGCGGCGAAACGATTCCGGGTCTCCCGGTTTGGCCGCTTTGGTTAGAATCCAGTTTTCTCAACACATCAATAAATACGCCATGCACAGCCTCTTCGATACCCGCCAGACCTTCGACGCCGGCAATGGAAATACCGGTTCCCTCTATTCCTTGCCGCAACTCGAAAAACTCGGCATCGGCGCGGTGTCCAAGCTGCCGGTGTCGATCCGCATCGTGCTGGAGTCGGTGCTGCGCAATTTCGATGGCCTGAAAATTACCGAGCAACATGTGCGCGAGCTGGCCAACTGGCAACCGCATGCGCCGCGCAGCGAGGAAATCCCGTTCGTTGTCGCGCGCATCCTGCTGCAGGACTTCACCGGCGTGCCGCTGTTGGCCGACTTGGCCGCGATGCGTTCCGCCGCCGAGCGCGCCGGCAAGGATGCGAGCAAGGTCGAGCCGCTGGCGCCGGTGGAAATGGTGGTCGATCACTCGGTGCAGGTCGACGTGTTCGGCCGGCCCGATGCGCTGGCGGAGAACATGAAGATCGAGTTCGAACGCAATATCGAGCGCTATCAGTTCCTCAAGTGGGGCATGCAGGCGTTCGAGACGTTCAAGGTGGTGCCGCCGGGGGTGGGCATCGTGCACCAGGTCAACATGGAATATCTGGCGCGCGGCGTCATGGAAAAGGACGGCGTGTATTACCCGGACACGCTGGTCGGCACCGATTCGCACACCACGATGATCAACGGCCTGGGCGTCGTCGCCTGGGGCGTCGGCGGCATCGAGGCGGAAGCCGGCATGTTGGGCCAGCCGGTGTATTTCCTGACCCCGGACGTGGTCGGCGTCAACCTGACCGGCCGCGCGGCGCCCGGCGTCACCGCCACCGACATCGTGCTGACCATCACCGAGATGCTGCGGCGCGCGAAAGTGGTCGGCAAATTCGTCGAGTTCTTCGGCGAGGGCGCCGTGGCGCTGCCGGTCACCGACCGCGCCACCATCGCCAACATGGCGCCGGAGTACGGCGCGACGATGGGCTTCTTCCCGGTCGACGAGGCGACCTGCCAGTATTACCTGGCCACCGGCCGCGACACGTCACAAGTCGATGCGCTGCGCAACTACTTCAAGGCGCAGGGGCTGTTCGGGATTCCGGCGGAAGGCAGCATCGAATACAGCCAGACCTTGGAACTGGATCTGGGCAGCGTCAAACCTTCCGTCGCCGGTCCGAAACGGCCGCAGGACCGCATCAACCTGTACGCGCTGAAAGAGTCATTCGAGACGTTGTTCTCGCTGCCGAAAGATCAGGGCGGCTATGGCAAGCCGGACAGCGAACTGCCGGTCAAATATACGCTGGCCGACGGCAAGACGCAGATCGGCCATGGCGATGTGGTGATCGCCGCGATCACCTCCTGCACCAATACCTCCAACCCCGGCGTGATGCTGGCCGCCGGCCTGCTGGCCAAGAAGGCGGTGGAGAAGGGCATGTACATGCCGGCGCACGTGAAGACCTCGATGGGACCCGGTTCGCGCGCGGTGTCGGTCTATCTCAACAGCGCCGGTCTGCTGGAGCCGTTGGAAAAGCTCGGTTTCGGCGTCGTCGGCTATGGCTGCACGACCTGTATCGGCAACTCCGGGCCGCTGCCGGAACAGATCGAAAAGGGCATCCTCGATCACGATCTGGTGGCTTGCTCGGTGTTGTCCGGCAACCGCAACTTCGAGGCGCGCGTGCATCAGAACGTCAAGGCCAATTTCCTGATGAGCCCGCCGCTGGTGGTGGCCTTCGCGCTGGCCGGCCGCGTCGATATCGACATGGCGCATCAACCGATCGGCGAAGGACGCGACGGGCCGGTGTATCTGAAGGACATCTGGCCGACCGCCGAGGAAGTCGCGGCGGTGCTGCCGCATGCCTCGAAAGCCGAGGCCTACGCGATCTACAAGGATGTCGGCGCCGACAATCCGTTGTGGGATGCCGTGCCGGCGCCGGCCGGCCAGGTCTACGCCTGGGATAGCGCTTCCACCTACATTCAGGAGCCGCCGTTCTTCCAGGGCGGAGAAAAACCGAATCCGGTGATCCGCGGCGCCCGCGCGCTGGCGATTTTCGGTGACTCGGTGACCACCGACCACATCAGCCCGGCCGGCAACATCAAGGCCGCCGCGCCGGCCGGCAAGTATCTGGTCGAGCATGGCGTCGCGCAGGCCGACTTCAACAGCTACGGCGCGCGGCGCGGCAACCATGAAGTGATGATGCGCGGCACCTTCGCCAACGTGCGCATCAAGAACCTGATGATTCCCGGCTCCGAGGGCGGCGTCACCTTGCATGGCGCGGAGCAGATGTCGATCTACGATGCGGCGATGAAATATCAGGCGGATAACACCCCGCTGATCGTGCTCGCCGGCGAGGAATACGGTACCGGCTCCAGCCGCGACTGGGCGGCCAAAGGCACGCAGTTGCTCGGCGTCAAGGCGGTCGTGGCGAAGTCGTTCGAACGCATCCACCGCGCCAACCTGGCCGGCATGGGCGTGCTGCCGATCCAGTTCAAGGATGGTCAGGGCGCGGCCGATTTCAAGCTGGATGGTTCCGAAAGCTTCGACATCGTCGGTCTGGAAAACGGCATCGTGCCGCAGCAGGACGTGACGCTGGTGATCAAGCGCGCCGATGGTTCCAGCCAGGATGTGTCGGTCAAATTGCGGCTGGATACGCCGATCGAGATCGAGTACTTCCAGGCCGGCGGCATCCTGCCGTTCGTGCTGGCGCAGTTGCTGAACTGAGCCGATGGCCGCCACCTGAACCAAGCCGGCTGGTTCGCCTGAACCCGCCGGCTTTTTTGTCACCGTTCGACCAACCGCGCGATCCGCACATGACTTCCACCCTGCAAGCCGCCATCCAACGCCAGCGCGCCATACTCGAAGGCTGGCTGGCCTCGTCGCTGACCATCCTCGCCGAAGGCTGCCGCGAAGTCTGGCCGGCGCGCGACAAGCTGGAAGCGCGACTACTGCGCGGCATGGAAGAACTGCCGTACTGCAAATACCTTTATGTGCTCGACGCGTCCGCCCGCCAACTGACCGCCAACGTGTCGCGCGCCGGCCTGCTGGGGGCGCATTTCGGTCGGGACCGCGGCGAACGTCCGTATCTGGCGCAAGCCCTGGCGGGCGCCACTTTTTCGTTGTCCGAGGCCTACATCAGCCGTAACGCCAAGCGACCGACCTTGTCCGCCATCCAGCGCATCGAAAGCGCCGATGGCGAACTGCTCGGCTATCTCGGCGCCGACTTCGACTTGCGTGAACTGCCCGCCACGCAGGCGCTGTACCAGCAGCCCGAACAATGGGTACAGATGAAGGGCGATCCGGCGATCCGCGCCGGTCTGTTCCATCAGCAACGGGTCAACAGCCTGCTCGACGACAAAGTCGAAGCGGTGCTGGCGTTGATCAACGAACTGATCACCGTGCATGGCGTATTCAACGCCAAAGTACATTTTTCCAGTTCGCGCGCCACGTTCTGGGTGATCGACGATCCGTACCGCTTTCGCCTGCACAACATCGCCGACCTGGCCGATCCCAACCTGTGTCTGGCCTATCCGCGCCACCCTTATCCGGCGGACGCGTCGATCCCCGCCGAACGGGTGCGGGAAGTGCTGAACTGTTTTCGCGAACTGCGCTTCATGGACGAAATGCTCTATCTGCGCTCCGGTTCGCTGAACATCTTCAACGGCATGGTCAGTCTGACCTTTTCCTGCGACGGCTCGCACTACATGCCGTGGGACGAATTCCTGCAAAAGAACCTGGGTTTCTGGACCGGCGCGTCGGGCGGCTGAGGACGGCTGCCGGCCCCGGCGTGGGTCGGGGAGCGGAGAATGTGGCACGCGGAAAAGTCCGCGCCTGAAATACATCGCAAACTGAATCGAGCAAACCCGCTGAATCAATGGGTTAGAGGGCGTTCTTGCGGGCAAGTCGGGAATGTCGAGTTTTTTTACACTTTATTCTGACCCTGGCTCCAAGCCGGCTTTGGTTCGGCTATATCTTTAGTAATAAGGATTTCACCATAATCAGAATTGATTTATGGATTCAGCGATTCAATGCTTAATGTTGGCGTGGCCTGCGCAAAACAAGACAATTGGATCTTTAATGTTTTCCAATTAAATTAATAAATTAGAAAATTAAAATATATAGAAAAATATTCTGTCGGCTTTCCTTACAGAGTTGGGGCGGACTATTGGCTCGGACAGAATGGCGTTATGCGAGTTCCCTTGAATAATTGCAAAAATTAAGCGTCTTCTCGCGCCACTGCTTCAGGTCGAGCGCCGCTCTTGCATGAAAGATTGCGCTGATTTGTTTATGGCATAACTCTTGCTGTTTATCTGAAGCGATTATTTTTTGTGATTGGGAGATTCAAATGATTGGTGCTGGCTGGAAACGTTCACTGGCGGCTATTGCGCTGGGTTCCCTGTTTACTTTCAATGCGGTTTCCTACGAAAACCAGGACAACCCCCTGGCTTTCGTCAACTACGAAACGCCGCAGGTTTCTCCAATCTCCATGACGCCGGATGGGACCCGCCTGCTGGTCCTCAATACCGCCGACAACCGGCTGGAAGTGTTCGACCTCACGGTCAATCCCATGCGCAAGCTCGGCAGCGTGGCCGTGGGTCTGGATCCGGTGAGCGTGCGCGCCCGGACCAACACCGAAGTCTGGGTGGTCAACCACATTTCCGATTCGATCAGCGTGGTCAATCTGACCACCATGAACGTCACCCGCACCCTGCAAACCGGGGATGAACCCACCGACGTGATCTTCGCCGGCGCGCCCCAGCGGGCTTTCGTGACCATTTCCCAGGAAAACAAGATCAGCGTGTTTGATCCCGCCGATCTTTCCGCTCCTCCGGTGGACATCGAGATCGAAGGCGAGGATCCCCGGCAACTGGCGGTGAGCCCGGATGGCAGCAAGGTCTACGCGGCGGTGTTCGAATCCAACAACAACACCACTATTCTGGGCGTCCATCAGGGCGCCACTCCGGTGAGCAGCCTGGCCGGTCCCTACGCGGGTCAGAACCCGCCGCCAAATGAGGGAATCGAGTTCAATCCGGCGATCAATCCCGCGCTGCCGGTGGAACCCCCGAAAATGGGCCTGATCGTGCGCAAGAATGCTTCCGGCCGCTGGATGGACGGCAACAATGCCGACTGGACCGACTGGATCACCGGTTCCCGGGCCAACAACTCCGACCGCATCGTCGGATGGGACGTGGTGGACAACGACGTGGCGGTCATCGACGCCAACACCTTGGGCGTGTCCTACCTGACCGGCATGATGAACATCTGCATGGCCCTGGACGTCAAACCCTCGGGCGAAGTCACCGTGGTCGGCACCGACGCCACCAACGAGATCCGCTTCGAGCCGATCCTCAAGGCCCGTTTCGTGCGGGTGAAGATGGCCACAGGCAGCACGGCCAATCCAACCACTCCCGCTGTTCAGGACATCAACCCGCATCTGGACTACTCCGATGCCCAGATCGCCCAGCAGGCCAGTCCGGCTACTTTCAGCCAGGGTCTGGTGGATCAATCCATCGGCGACCCCCGCGCCATCAAGTGGAATCCCCAAGGCACCCGGGGCTACGTGGCCGGCATGGGCTCCAACAATGTGCTGGTCATCGACGGATCCGGCAACCGGGTCGGCAGTCCGATCAAGGTGGGAGAAGGCCCAACCGGCCTGTCCCTGGACGCGGCGCGGGGCAAGGCTTACGTGCTCAACCGCTTCAGTTCCACGGTCAGCGTGATCAATACCCGCAACAATCGGGTGCAAAGCACGGTGAGCCTGTTCGACCCCACCCCGGCCCACATCAAGGACGGCCGCAAGTTCCTCTACAACACCACTTCCACCTCCGGACTGGGACAAACCGCCTGTGGTTCCTGCCATGTGGATTCGCGTTTTGACCGCATCGGCTGGGATCTGGGCAATCCCGCCGGCGACATGACGTCCGTGGCGGACCGCAACTGCGGCATGGGCGTGGAAACAGACCGGGAATGCCATGACTACCATCCCATGAAGGGGCCGATGACCACCCAGACCCTGCAAGACATCATCGGTCATGAGCCGCACCATTGGCGGGGCGACAAGAAGGGTGTTGAAGAATTCAATTCCGCCTTCACCGGCCTGCAGGGACGGCCCAGCCTGATCACCGACGACGAGATGCAGAAGTTCGAGGACTTCCTGTCCAGCATCCACCTGCCGCCCAACCCCTATCGCAATCTGGACAATACCTTGCCCACCAGTCTGGAACTCAAATGGCAGGAATCCTTCGGCCGCTTCGCGCTGGGCGGTGGCAGTGGTGTTACCGCCGGCTCTCCGCTGCTGCCCGGCAACGCGGTCAACGGCCTGAACTTGTTCCGTACCCGGCCATCGCATATGGCGGGCCCTGGCGGCAACAGTCGACGTGACAACCCTTGTGTCATGTGCCATACCCTGCCCACCGGCATGGGCGCCAATGTGACCTTTGTGGGTGACGTCAACGCTTTCCCGCAGGCGGGCTCCGGTACCTTCGTGGACAATCTGCCCGGGCCCAAGAACGAGACCAACCTGATGATCACCGGCCTGTTGTTCGGCGGCGACAACCAGGTGAACACCTTCAAGGTGCCGCAACTGCGCAACCAGTATGACAAGCGCGGTTTTACCTTGAAGTCCCCGCGCAGTCTGTCGGGATTCGGCTTCTTTCATGACGGTTCGGACACTCTGGACAAGTTCATCAGCCGCTTCGTGGGAATCGAGAACGATCAGGAGGTGTCGGACATCATCGCTTTCCTGATGAGCTTCAGCGGTTCGGACCTGCCGATGGGCGCTCTTGACAACCTGGAAGAGCCGCCGGGATCCCTCAGCAAGGATGCCCATGCCGCCGTGGGCAAGCAGCTCACTTTTGACGGCATCAACAACATCGATGCCGACATGGTTGCCATGCTGGGCCAGATGACCAGCATGGCCGATGCCGGCAAGGTGGGCCTGGTGGCGCATGGTATCTGGAATGGCCGCAAGCGCGGTTTCGCCTACCAAAGCGGTGGTGTGCTGCAAACCGATCGGAATGGCGAGACCACGACGGTGGAGACCTTGCGACTGGCCGCGTTGGCGGGCGCCGAGATTACCTTCACCGTGGTGCCCAAAGGCAGCGAAACGCGTATCGGCATCGATCGGGACCAGGATGGCATCCTGGATTTCAACGATAGCCGGATTCAGTAAACCGGCAATTCCGGGTCGGGGGCCTGTCCCCAATGCCGTTAAGTTAAGCCCAAAGCCCCGCAGCTGTGTTAAAATATTTCGCGTAATGTCTTTATTAATCAATAGGATACATCAAAAATGACATTG
>JAGUXX010000179.1 GCA_020061585.1 Betaproteobacteria bacterium
CTCGGCCAGCGCCTGGGCGATGACCGCCATCCGCGACGGATCGAGGTTGACATGCGGATTGCCGGCCGGATGCACGTCGCCATGCGCCCGATCGGCGGCCTGGCCGGCATCCAGCAACGGCACTTGCGCGGCGGCCTCGAAGTAGCCGTTACGTCCCGGCAGCAAGCGCGGGTTGGCGGCGCCGTTGATCGCCGCCGGCAGCCAGCCCATTTCCAGTTCGGCGCCGACCGCGACGACCAGATCGGCATCGCGCAGCGCCCGCATCATCGACGGTTTGGCCTGCAACATGTGCGGATCGCGGTCCGGCGCGGCCAGCACGCTGACCTTGACCGCCGCGCCGCCGACTTCGCGCGCCAGCATGCCCATGCTGGAAGTGGTCGCCACCACGTTCAATGCCGAAGTGGCCCAAACGGCCTGGGCCGTCAGGCTGAACATCACTGCCATCAGTATGCGCATGGCGGTCTCGCTCAAAAGGCGTGGGCGCCGTGCGCGCCCAGGCTGTGTTGATATTGCAGGAAGAACTGGTTGACCCGGTTCTTGTCGCCGTCCTCATACAAGTTGGCGCTGGAGGCCTGCAAGCGCAGCAACGAAAACTCGGTCAGGCGACGCGTCACCGCCAGCGTCCAGCGATCCGACGCTTCATAGCCGACATCGGCCGCGCCGTCGCGCTCGACCTTGTTGGTCATGCCGGTGATGTCGTAGCGCACGCCGGCCTGCCAGTTCGGCGCGAAGCCATACACCGCATGCAGATAAGCGCCATCCTGGGTGAACTTGCGCGCGAGACCGATCGAGGCCGGATCATCCTCATGAAACGCCACTTCCAGATCCTTGCGCTGCCACAGATATTCCGCCGCCAAGGTCAGATCGCCCTGGCCGTACGCGCCCGGCGCATCGAACTTGTACACCGCTTCCAGGCCCCACAGCGTGGAATCGCCTTGCAGGCCATTGACCTTGGCCAACGGGTTTTCATCACGATGATCATGCACTTCCTGATGCTGGCGACCGTGCGCCGCCCAGCCGCCCAGGCGCAGCGCATGATCGTCGCCCAGATCCGGCGAGAACTTGGCGAACGCGGTAATCAGCCGCGGACCGGCATACTTGGGCTTCAATCCGCCTACGCCCGGCAACACGTCGTCGGGAATTTCCTCACCGGCGGAGGCGAACACCTGCTCATTGCCCTGCAACAATTCAACGCCCAGCAAGGTGTACAGGCTGCCGGTCTTCGGCGTCCAGCCGAGTTGCACGCCGGTGTCCTTCAAGCCGTGGTCGCCGAGCAGCGTGCGATAGGCCAAATTTTGATCGACGAAATCCCAGCTATGCGGGTGCTGGCTGTTCAGGTAGCCGACGCCGGACAGGAACTTGCCGCCGCGCAGTTTCAGGCCGGCGGGCAAGGCGCGGGTATCAAAATACGCCTCCTCGATCTCGACGCCGCCGGCGGAATCAACCGCCAGATTCAGCGTCGCGTCGAAATACGGGCTGACCGTGGCGGACAGGACGATCTCGGTTTCACGCAGGTTGAAGCCGCGCTCCAGTTCGGCATGGCTATGGCCCTCGTGGTCATGGCTGTGATTGATGCCGTCGATGTGCTCCATTGCCTCGACCCCGCCGCCTTTCTTGTTGTCGTTGTAATAGACGCCGTCGAAGATCACCGAAATCTGCGGGTTGAAGCTGGAGCCGGAGCCGACGGCGCCGAGTTTGTCTGCGCGCTTGCCGACGACAGCGGCGGGCCTTGCCTGCGCCTGTTGCGCTTCCAGCGCTTGCAGGCGCGCCTCGTAGGCGGACTGGATTTCCTGCAATTTCTGCTCGAACTCGGCACGGAGTTTGACCACTTCGGCGGCGAGTTCGGCATCGGTGGCCGCGAAGGTGGACAGGGGAAATGCGCACGCCAGAGCGGCGGCGAGGAGCGTAGGTTTGAACATGCTGATTCCTTGCTGATCATTAGGGTGCGCCATGCGCACCGGCGTATCGAGCGTGGTGCGCATGGCGCACCCTACCCGGTGGGACTTGAGAGATCAGCAAGTCAGCGGCGGCGCGCGGCTCTGGTAGGTCGGCCGGAAAGCGGCGGGCGAGGCCGCTGGAATCGGGGCATTGCGGACGAGCGCCGGCAGCGGCGCCTGCCAGGCCGGCAAGCTGCCGACTAGGCCGGCGCCGAGTGGGGCATAGGCCAGGCACAACTCGCACACCGTTTCATCGTCATGCGCGGGTTCGACGGCATGCTCGACGCCATGCGCCAGCGCGCCGTACTGAATGAACAGCAGCAGTGCGGCGAGCAGGTTGAGCCATGCGCGACGTGCCATCCGGCTAAACCCTCGGCGTCAGGCCGTCGGCCAGCGACAAACGATAAGCGCGATAACCCGGCAACAGGCTGGCCAGCGTGCCGACCGCGATCACCAGGCCGAGCAGACGCAGTTCTTCGAGACTCGGCAGCGCCAGTTTGAGCAGCAGACCGTAGTGGGCTTCCAGCCAGGGCCCGAGCGCCAGCGTCAGCAGCGTCAGCAGCAGCACGCCGAGCAGCGCGCCGGCCAACGTCACCGCGCCGCCTTCCAGCGCCAGCAAGGTGAACAGGTC